>JBGPOG010000151.1:0-8803 GCA_041487935.1 Chthonomonadia bacterium
GCCGCGAGAACGGCGGCGGCTGACGCTCGATAAGGATCGCCTCCGACAATCGCCGAACCTGCCACCTGGATGTTCTTGCCGCCGGATGCAAACGCCCCAACCGCGGTGATCAGGGTCTGGCCGTCGGAAGTTTCGTTCGTGATGACCTCTCCCAGGATGAACGAGTATCCTTCCGGAAGAATCCGTTGAAGGGAGCTCGACGTCGCTTCTGCTACCAGTTGCAGTACGCCTGCTTCGTCCGTTTTGGCGCTCATCGTCGAAGGGAATAGCCTGGCGGCAGCTTCCGATTCGGATTCACAAGAATCCGTCCCGGGATACTTCTGCCTTTCAAGCTCGACCTTCACCTGGGCGCGCGGCCCGGTCCATTTGACTTCGATCCACGAGAGCCGAACTCGGGGACCATCGTCACCCGTTTCGATCGTTCCCTCCAGCGCGTGCTCGCCCACTGCCTTACCTGCGATACAGTCGCGGCTTGCAAGGTTGATCAGATTGTTCAGCGTCGCGGCATAGTGGATATGTTCACGTTCGCGTGTCCGCTTGCCGCCGAATTGACCGATGGAACAGGTTATCGGCTCGCCCCCGGCGCCCTCGACTTCGATCTCGGAAATTCGCAGCGCCGCGCGCCGCCCCAATTCCGTTGCATCGTCCGCGGAGCGCAGGGTGCCGATGCAGAATTCGTCTCCTCCAAACTTGCACAGGTAGTCCGTGTACGGATCGACGAGGGGCTCCAGCACCTTTGCAACAGACCGCAGCACTTCATCCCCAACGAGATGGCCGTATTTCTTGTTGAAATGGCCGAAACCATTCAAATCAAGAAAGAGAACCGTCAATTCACGGCCACGCTTAAGCTCTTCGATCGCCCACTCCCGCAGGCTGTCCGACCAGGGCAAACTCGTCAACGGATCGAACGAGCGCCCTACTTCCGGGAGCAGATCGCCTTCGGTGACGACTCCGATGAGCCGGCCTTCTAGGGCAACCGGAAGGCGTCCCATCTTGTGCCGCCGCATCAATTCTGCAGCCTGCTTAACCGTAAGCTCGGGTGAGATTGCCGGCACATCGGTAATCATCAAATCCCGAACCAGGGCGCCGGGATCGGAGCACAGGATCTGTTGGTAGGATATTTGCCCAACCAACCGCCCGTTATCCAGCACCGGCAAAGCGCCTATGTTGTGGCCGCGCAAAATTATCGCGGCGGTCTCAGCAGTATGATCGGGGTTTACCCAGATCGGGGATTTTCGGAGGACGTCGCGGACTGTCTTCATCAGTACAGGCAGCCTTCACTGTTAGAAACTGCCGATATTTGTTTAGTAAATATAATACGAAAGAAGCGCTGAAAATTGGAACATTGGTGTCCGGGGAGTGGGAGCACGCTGCCCGAAGAGAGTGCCGTACCAAAACAACTTACTGCGCCAGATTTCTGGTGCTGAGTTGCGTTCATTCAGAGCGGCCGCGCATTCAGTAATTAAAGGGGAACGACTTAGGGCAGACCGGGTATCCGGTACTTCATGGGGTCGGCCAGCCAGGCTAACGCATTCGACATCTGATTATAACATAACCATCGGGGCTTGAGTAGAACGACGGCGAAAAACCAGTATTTCTTTAGAATAGGCTGGGCTGAATCGTGTACTGTCCCGGGTGCCAGACGAGGCTTGGTCGATCGCGGAGTGCGACTTCGATCCAATGTGCGGCGGTGGTACGCGATTTAAGGGCGTTGTGGGCGTATTTCCTTGCAAATGACGGTGAATTATTGACAGCCGAAAGGTGCGCCAGCCAGAATGCGGCGGGAGGGCCTTGTTCAAGTCGCTCGGCGATCAGGCTCGCGGCGTCTTCATTTGAAAGATGCCCGGTATCGCCGGCAACACGGGCTTTCATGTATGGCGGATAGGGTCCCCGGCGGAGCCATTCGAGATCGTGATTCGACTCGATAATGCAGAGCGAGGCGGAGCGCATGGCGTCGCGAAGCTCATGGCTCACGCAGCCGACGTCGGTCGCATAAGCGACTGTATAGGTTCCCACCGTCACGACGTACCCGACTGGTTCCGCGGCATCGTGCGAGACGGCAAACGAGCGCACCGCGAACGGTCCGAGGGCCGTTTCCGCTCCGGTTTCCAACTCCTCAGTGTTCTCCAGCGCCACTCGATCGGACGCGGCATGAAGCGTTGCGCGGTTTGCGACCACGGGGGCTTGAAATCGGCGCGCAACACCGGCGGCTCCGCGGAGATGGTCGTCATGCTCGTGGGTCAAAAGCACCGCCGCCAGCGAATTCGGATGCACGCCGCGATGGTTGAGGAGTGACGAAAGCGTGCGAGCCGATAGACCGGCATCGATTAAGAGAAACCGGTCGCCGGCTCGCACCAGCATGGAATTCCCGCTGCTGCCGCTGGCCAATGAGTGGACTTCGATCTCCGGCATGGATCACTTGAGAATCTTGTCGTAAGGCTCGCGGTAAACCGGCCGAATGAAACGATCGGATTCCGGGCAATTCTTCGCCTTCAGCGCCTTTGCGTCCCATTCAAGCCTCTTGCCGGCACGGTACGAGACGTTCCCAAGCAGAACCGCCTCCGTGAGCGCGCCGGAGTATTCGAAACTGCAGGTCGTGGGAGTCCCGTTCTTGATCGCCTCGATCCATTCATTGTGGTGCCCGATCGAGTCGGGAATAGATGGCTTGGGCGCTTCGAAGCCGGCGAAGTCCTTTTCCGGCAGCAGCATTCTGCGGTCGTAGTCCGCCAGCAGCATTCCCTTTTCGCCCACAAAGAGCGTGCCAGCCCCGAACTTGTCCATTTGTCCCAGGGTGTCGACCTGGGGACGCTTGTCTCCGTGGTACCAGGTTAGGTCGACAGCCGGCAGTCCTTCGCGGTGGGGGAACCTATACTTCACGGTAAGGTTTAGCGGGGTTACTTCGGCATCGGGCTGGGTGTCGCCGATGGCCTCGACGGAGAGGGGATTACCCAGCTTCAGCGCCCACTTGGGCAAGTCGATGTGGTGGCAGCCCATGTCGCCCAGCGTGCCTCCTCCGAACGCCCACCACCAGCGCCAATTGAACGGCACGATGTCGGGACTGTAGGGACGCTCCTGCGCCGGACCGAGCCAGAGATCCCAATGGAGATTGGTAGGGACGGGTGGCGTCCTGGGAGGTACCTTAGCCGTGTTTTCGCGGCCCACCCAGACGTGAACCTCTTTTACAGTGCCGATAGCGCCGCCCTGTACTAACTCGACCACACGCCGGTAGTTGCCGCCGGCATGGATCTGAGTGCCCATCTGTGTGACCCGTTTATTCTTGGCAGCGGCTTTGGCAACCGCCCGGGCCTCCCAAACGGTATGCGTCAGCGGTTTCTCGCAGTAGACGTGAAGCCCTGCACTCAGCGCCATCAGCGTTGCGGGAGCGTGAATGTGGTCCGGAGTTGCCACGAGCACGGCATCCAGCCCGTTTTGCTCGATGAGCTTTCGGAAGTCGTTGTAGGTTTTCGCATCGGGATGCTTCGAGGCGGCCGCGGCCAACAGATTGTCGTCGACGTCGCACAGCGCCGCGATCGTGACGGACGCATTGCTCTCCAACTGCCCCATGTTCCACCCGGCCTGAGCCGCGGTGCCGATCATGCCAACTCTCACTTTGTCCGGCGCCCAGCGGACTTTGGCGCGAGCGGGCGCGCTGCCGGCCAACAGGCCCGCCCCTGCGGCCGCGGAACCCATCAGGAAGCTGCGCCGATTGATTGTTGCCATTTCAGGCCCCCAATTATTTCGCATGTGGAATTTCCCGAACGTAGATGTTTTTGAACCAGAGATGGTCGCCGTGGTGCTGCAGCTCGATGGCGCCCGTGGGGTACATCGGTTTGTCGCGCTCCCAGTAGTTCTCCATCGTGGTCCAGTTAACGACGAGGATGTCGTTGAGGTGGACCGTCACCTTATCGCCCACCATCAGAATGCGCATGTGGTTCCATTCGCCGACGGGCTTATCGGCCAGGACGAGCGGGCGATTCGGATTTGTGGCATTGTTGTAAAGTCCCCCGGAGCCATCGCCCTTTTCGGAATCGCTTCTGGCCGGATGAGCGCTTGGGTCCCAAATCTGCACCTGCGGGCTTCCTCGGAGATAGATTCCGCTATCGCCTTTCGGGCCGATCTTCCAATCCACCAGCAGCTCGAAATCCGCGTAATCCCTCACCGTACACAGATTGTTGTTCTTGCCGTCGTAGATGATTTCGCCATTCTCTACACCCCAGTGCTTGAGCGCCTCCTCGGTTGCCTTGGCAGTTGCGTCGGCCAGTTCTTGAGGGGTCATTTTGGCGCGGTGAGGCGGATCGGAAACCAGGCCTTTCCAGCCCGCCAAGTTCTTGCCGTTGAAGAGGGCCGTGTATCCGGCCGGTGCGGCGTTGTCTTTGTGCGGACTTTCAAGGTCCTTGATGTAGATCTCCTTGAATTCCAGCTCAGCCGGGCCGTGGCCGAGGAAACCGACGAAGCCTTTCTCGCGGAAAATGCCAGGGTGCTCGGCGAAAACTCTGGGATCGTTGGCATTCAGCAGGTTGCCGTCCACAATCGCCGAGCCGTTCAGCACGACCTTTATGTGGGGCCCGACCGCCGTAATCTCCTCGTGATTCCATCCTCCGACCGGCTTAAGCTTGTCGCGTATCGCAGGAATAACCCCGTACACCGATCCGTGAGCCTGATAGGGTTTGATGTCTTTGTACATCTCGTCACGGTCGTCCAGTATCTGGATCTCCATGCCGGTGAACGAGGGGTTGCCATAAAGCGGCGCGCGCACGGCGATGCCGTTGTTTGCGGATTTGTGGAGGCGGAAGTCGAATTTGAAGGAGAAGTCGGAATACTCTTTTTCGAGAAAAAGATTTCCGCCTCCGTCCGCCGGGCACGCCAGGATGCCGCCGTCTCTGATGACGTATCCCGGGCCGGCGCCGCCGTAGAGCTTCCAGCCGTTCAATGTCTTGCCGTCGAATGCCTTGGCCCAACCCGATTGCTTCTCCGCCGAGGCAGAGTACGAGAGCAGCACAGCAAGTGCGATTAAGGCCGAGCAAACCGGCTGCCTAGTGAATTTAACCATGGAACCCCTTCCTGTGAGCGACGCGGCTCTTCTCTGAGTGGATTTGAGTTATCCCAGACCGTAGATTCCGCCTTGCATCTGCAACTTCCTGCCCGGCATGCAAACTCAACCCGCGCCAATATTCGGCGCGGGTTGAGTGAACGCGATCAAAAGTGACAGACCGTAATTGAAAACCGGTCCGAGGGTCTTACTTTGCAGACGCGACGGCAGTCGCCATGGTGCAAGCCGATGCGGAGAAGCCGGTTCGCTGAAACTGGTTTAGAAGCTGGACGACGTTCAACTGCTTGCCGGCTACTGGCTGCAGGGTCACCGTCTTGGTCGCCTGGTCGATCTTGATGTTGTCCTTGTCAAGCACCATGCTTCTGACATTGGCGAGCTTGGACTTAAGATCGCTTACGCAATTACCGCAGCAGAGGTGCGCTACGGTGAAGGTGACCGGGCCGGAAGCCACGATCTCGGATGCCGGGAAGCCGGCTTTGCTCAGCGCATCTACCAGGGATACGATCTCCACTTTTTGACCGGCTTTGGCGGTGACGGTCAGCGTGGTTCCATCGATTGCGGTATTGTCCGCCCACGCAACCGCTTTCATCCCGTTCATCGCGGCAGCCTTGCAGCCTCCGCAGCACATGTGTCCGACGGTCGCCTTAACGGAGTCGGCGAGCGCAGCCCCAGAAGCTGCGACCACGAAGCTAACGGCCCAGATAAATCGTTTCATGCCCTACCTCCTTCGAAAATGAGAGCCCCAGGCGGGGAAGAGTGACCTGCATGAAACATTCTAGCGGCGCAAACCGTCGCTGTCAAGCGGGAGACGGATATTTCGTGCGCTCGCCCCCAAACCCCGTTTCTCTATCATTGGCAAGAGGAACGGCCGAGCACGAGTACGGGGACGAGCTCAAATCGAAGGGCGAAGCTGCCGCTGAGCCGCTCTTCCCCAGCTATGGAGACCTATCGGCGTTGGCGCGATAGGTCTCAGCGGATTCTGCACATTATCGCTGTGCTAATATATGCTGACCGCATATTGTGAAAGAGGATGAGCGATGGCCCAGCAAACACGACGAGAAATCGTCAAGTCCGGCACGGCTGCCGGTATTTCTCTGGCGGCTGCAACTGCCGGAATCTTGCCGATCGAGGATTTCGTGTCTCATTCCGCGGTTTCCGACCGGCCTTTCCAGGTTGCGAGCTACTACTTCCCCAACTACCACCCAAGTGATGCGCGCAACGAGAAAGTTAAGGGCAAAGGCTGGAGCGAATGGGAACTTGTTAAGGCCGCCAAGCCCCGGTTCCCCGGGCACCACCAGCCGAATGTGCCTCTCTGGGGATACACGGACGAATCCGATCCGAAGCAGATGGCCCAGAAAATTACCGCGGCCGCCGGCCATGGAATTGACGCATTCATTTTCGATTGGTACTACTACGACGATGGCCCGTTTTTGGAGAGGTGCCTCGAAAAGGGATTTTTCGGGGCGCGTAACAACAAGCGCTTGAAATTCGCACTGATGTGGGCAAATCACGACTGGGCCGATATCCATCCCTATCGGCTCGACACGCCGCAAAAGCTGCTCTACCCCGGCAAAATCACACCCGCGACCTTCGATCGGATGACCGACTACATCATTTCGACTTATTTCAAGCACCCGAGCTATTGGAAACTGGAGGGCCGCCCATACTTTTCGATCTATGAGCTTTCAAAGCTGCTGGAGAACTTTGGATCGCTTTCAGCGGCTCGGGCTGCTCTGGATCAGTTCAGGACAAAAGCGACCGCGGCCGGCTTACCGGGGCTGCACCTCAACGCGGTCGTTTGGGGCCAGCCGATCCTTCCGCAAGAGAACAAGCCCGCGAAGCCATCGGAAGTGGTCAAGCAGCTTGGGTTCGACAGCGTGAGCTCCTATGTGTGGATCCACCACGTTGCGCTTCCGCAATTTCCCGCGACCGATTACGGGCTGGTCCAGGAGAAATACTTCGAATACTGGCGTCAGGCCGAACGGATGTTCGATGTGCCGTACTTTCCCAATGTCACCATGGGTTGGGACTCCAGCCCGAGAGCGCACCAATCCGACCCCTTCGTGAACCGCGCGTATCCGTTCATGGGGACAATCTCCGGAAACACCCCTCAACGATTTAAAGGCGCGCTTCAGGCGGCGAAAGAACGCCTCCAAGAGCGACCGGCCAACCAGCGGGTCTTGACCATCAACTGCTGGAACGAGTGGACCGAAGGCAGTTACCTCGAACCGGATACGGTCAACGGCATGAAGTACGTTGAAGCAATCCGCGAGGTTTTCGGGCGAACGTAAGGCACGGCTGATTGCCAGCTCCCATATCGGCTTTCAAGGGGAAGGCGGATATATTCTGGCACTCGCCCACTATCGACTCTGGGTGTTGGGCAAGACCGACGACGAGTACGGGGACGACCACGGAATCGCTCAGTCGGTATTTTCCAGCTTAAATAGTCAACGTGCTGATGATGTTCTTGACGTGTTGTCATTAGACTGACTTATACCAGTAGTAGATTGATAATCCGGGTTAGGAACGGAGTGGAATCCGGCGGCGCATTTCATATAATGCGCAGTTGCACCTAATGGAGCCCTTGGCAAAAATCCAATGCTGTGGTATATAATCTAAAATCCGCGCACGCATCCGCCAGTCATCGAATTGGCGGGTGAATCTTGCACCGAAACCGATCCCCCGCCGGCGGCACTTCGCAATACGGAGCTCAACATGCGTTTCAGCCAGATTTCTGCAACATCCGCCGTCCTGTTTGCCTTGTATCTTCCCGCATTTGCCGGGTCCGGTGAGATCGCTCCCGACCGCAACCCGATCATCCTCGGGCAGCAGGTCAAGCTCGAGTGGTATTTCAAGGGCAATAAGATCGCCATCTCCGGGGGAAGGTTTGGAAAGGGAACCGACGTCACCGGCCGCACGTCGATTACCGACAAACCGGCCAAAACGACCCGATACACCTTCGAAGTCTGGTACCGGGCGCCCAAGGCCGAGGGCGAAAGCACGGCAGACAGAACCGCTCCGGTCCATACTCAATATTCGGTAGTTGTGGAGGTCGTCGATCCCAAGGCTTTGGGGTTCGACCTCTACCGCAATCCGAACGGATGGGCCATTCAGCGATTCAAAGACTGGAAACCGGACAATGTGCCCCTCGCGGACCCGGCAAGAAACGCTCTGGTGTACTTTCAGCGCGAACCGGACAGCGTCGAGCGCCTTGCCGTTTCCATCCTGCCGGTCAACGAGGCAAGCTGTGCCTCGCTGATGAAGAAGGTACAGGCCGACCTGCCGTCTCACTACGATCGGGTATCAGTGCTGACGCAGTCTGACCTGACGTTCGAGCAAGTTCCGGCAACATTAATGACTTTCGAAGGAATGGACCAGACACACCCTGGCACCAAGACTCGCAGCCTTGTTTTGGGATTTGTTCGTGATGGGTTAGGTTTCGTGATCAGTGCGAGAACGAACGCGTCCAACTTTGAAGCCCGCAGGAATTTGCTGCAGACGATGCTAAAAAGCTTCATGCTGACTGCGCGGCCTGCGAACGGAAGTTCACCCTATGGCCGCGACAATCCCAGGATCGCCAGCGCGAGGATGTAGACCGAGATGTTTCCGGACCTAGTGTAGTGTCTCCATATCAGCCTTACAATGTGAAGGAAAAGCACCCATACGGGTGGCCGTCTGGCCAGGTTCCTCGCAAAGGCGGCTCCTAAGGACAAACGTCAAAAGCAGGTCCCTCACAACGACGGTTCGGGATGA
>JBGPOG010000152.1:0-8802 GCA_041487935.1 Chthonomonadia bacterium
ATTCGATACCGTGAACATCCATAAGCTTGCGATTCGATGGCATCTCCAGAGGGGCCGTGCCTCGAGGCGTATTCTTGATGAGTGGGTAAATCGACAGCATATTTGGTTTCTCGTCCTTCATAATAGACTCTATGATGAAGGTTTCAAGAATCGATGGAACTGGACTGTCCGACCAGACGAGCTCCTTGGTCTTTTCCGGAAAACCATTACGCCGATATCTAGTTGTAACTCGATGAAGTTCCAAAAGCGCCTCCTTAGGACATTGTTGCCCGTTATTCGATTATCGGCGTAATTCCGAACCACTTGAACACCACATACGCCGTTCTTCTCCGTCAATTCTCGCGCTGACCCCAGGAAAACAGCCCGCGGCTCTCCCGAATCGCGGGCCGTCCATCAACCATTCTCTCAACAGCAACCAGTCCGAATGTGGCCGGATAATTAGCTAGGCTGGCTGAGTTAAGCGAGTTGCGATATAATGAAGCGGGAGTATTTCAGCCATGGCACTTACCATTCAGCTTACACCGACCGAAGAAGAGCGATTGGAGCAAGCGGCTAAGCGGCAGGGGTTGCCGGCCGCCGAACTTGCGCGGCAACTGCTGTCCATCCAATTGCCTCCCGTCTCTCTTGAAAAGCCTTCATCCACCGAAACCTCGACAAACCATGAGCGGGACCCTGAACTGGTCGCACGCGTAAGGAGGCTGCGCGGCAAATTTGCCGCCTTAACTGTCCACGCAGAAGACCTTCATCGCGAACGGCATGGAGACAAGGAGAAAGAAGAGCGGCAGATACAGGGTCACAATCCGTGAACTATATCCTCGATGCCGGGCCGAAGATCGAGCGCGGGGCGGTGCGCTTCGCGCTTGGCGCGGACTGGACTCCGGCGGCGGGCGACGTGAAGGCGATCGAGGACGGCGGGGCCGCCGCCAACGCCGGCACGCTGTGTACTCCCGGACGTGCTATGATAACGGAGTATGCAATTAGCAATCCCAGGCTCGGCAGAAGAACATATGCAGGACGTGACTTATGAGTACCATCGAAGTGACTGTTCCCGACGACCTTCTACGGCTTATCGATGAGCGCGCCAGGGCGCGCGGCAGCGACCGCGGGCAGGTCATTCGTGACATCGTCGACCGGGAGCTGCGGGAAGGGGGGCGCGCCCCCATCAACACCTTTGACGAGGTCCTTGCTCCGATCAGGGAGGGGTTCGCCGAGAGTGGCATGAGCGAGGAAGAGACGAGAAAACTCCTGGAGTCCGAGCTGAGGGCGGTCCGCGCGGAGCGCCGTGCGGGTCGGCGAGTCCATGGCGGGCGCTGAACCCATCATCAGAACAGTCGCGGACACGATGATCTACCTGGAGGCCTCCATTAGCGAAGCGAATGTCTCGAGCAGCTTCCTCCGCCGCGTGGCGGCGGGCGAGGCTGTTCTCTATGTGAGCGACCAGCTCCTGGAGGAGGTGCGGGACGTGCTGACGCGCCCCGAGTTGCGCCAGCGGAACGCGCGCCTCTCCGATGAGGCGCTGGAAGGATTCCTCACGGCCATCGAGCAAGGAGCCGTCCGCATAGACCCCTTACCCGTCCACTTCCGCTACGAGCGCGACCCCGACGACGAGCACGTGGTCAACCTGGCCATCCAGGCAAAGGCCCGATATCTGGTCACTCACGACAATGACCTGCTCGACCTGATGGACCAAACAAGGCCGGAGGGAAAAGACTTCCGGCGGCTGTATCCGGACCTGACGGTTCTCGGCCCGGGCGATTTTATCCACCACCTTAACGTTCAACGCGACCTTGCTCGCTCCCAGGCGCAGGAAACGTCTCCGGGGCAAGACCAAGCGCCGCAAGTAAAGCGTCCCTCAAAACGCCGTCGACGGTTGGAGTAACCTAAGCCGTTTGGGAGCGAACAATGGTCTTTCAGCGCAAGTAAAATACGGCTACGGTGGCGGCGTCGTACGCGCGGGTGCCGATGATCAAGCGCAGAACGGCGGACGTCGCGCCGGGGCTGCAAGGCCTTCGTCGATGGAATCGATCCGCGGGAACTAAGCCGATTGCCTGGCAGCTGCTGCCGCCCACAGTCCGCTTCAGCGGACTTCCACTCAAATAGCCCAGTGTTTGAACATGGGGAACGGTCGCAATACAAAACTTACGGGGGCAGTTGCAAAAGTGCGACAATGTCATCCTTCACTCCGTTCAGGATGACGGGATACGTTCGCTTCGTCCGGTTTTGCAATTACGTCTTACGTATAGGCCAAATATTTCCACATATTTCTGTAACCCATTCCGCTTTTCCATCGTCTAATCGAGTAACAGGATTAAGCACCACCCATTAGTGTCCATTAGTGTCCATTCGTGGTTAAACAAAAGGAGCAGCCAAGCGGCAACAACCGCGTCGCCACCCAACACGGGTTGCTGGCCCGGTACCAGCACGAGGGCACGCATTGAAAAGTCCCTTCCCGATTCGGGAGGGGATTTAGGGGTAGGTTCCCCACGCATAAAAGCCCACTACCGGCTAAATATCCCGGGTTGAATGTCTCGGGAGGCGCTCGAGAAAAACCGAGCGTTGTCGTGCAAGAACTTTGGAGCCAGTCGACCCGGCCAGGTCGCGCTCGATCCCCCGGAAGCGGAAGAAGAAATTGACAATTGTCAATTGTCAATCGACAATTTCCTTTCAGGGACAAACCCTCGCGGACAAGGACACAGAGGGGGCGCGGTATCCCGGGCAACGCCGTCATACAATAATTCTGGAGCCAGTCGGTCAGGAACGATGGGCTGCGCTTGAATCCCGCAGTACTGCGGGACTACACAGCGTAGATGCACTGCCGTCTCTAAACTTCAACACATCATTCGGGAGAAGGGGCGGAGTGGCTTCCTGGCTACGCCGTAGAACGATCGCCGAGACACGAAAACCAGGCCGAGTCCTCAACAGGTCCACAAAGCATGGGGCAGAGGACCCGTATTTTGATCTTTGACAATTTAACCAGCATTGCATAGGCCGAGTCCTCAACAGTTCCGCAGAGTTCGGGCAGACGGCGCGTTATCAGCTCTTTGAAAACCAAATAATTGGCTGCGTGGTTTCACCGCAGTCGTGTGGGATCTTTTGAGCCTATCGCGCTGCGTCGGAAACAGGTTGGGCCGCGGGCGATCTGCGAAGCCGGAAGAAGAAGTAGAGTATCACTGGCAGCGCAACCAGGCTGAACGCCTGAGCGTGCGTGAGGCCGGCGAAGAAGATATCCGCGGTGGCGCCTTTCCGGAAGATCTCGTCGATGAAGCGGTACACGCAGTAGAGCGCCAGATAGGCGAGGAAGATTTCGCCGTCGCGGTGCTTGCGGCGGCTCCAGCGGTCGAGGGCGAAGAAGATCAGCAAGTTCATCGCAGTCGCGTAAAGCTGGGTTGGGTGGCTGGGTTCCGTGAGTGCGGAACCCTGTCCGTCTCGGTAGAAGCGGACCGCCCACGGAAGGCTGCAAGCATGCCCATAGCAGCACCCGTTCAAGAAACAGCCGATTCGGCCGATGGCGTATCCCAGCGCAAAAGTCGGCGCGACAATATCCGCAAACGCCAGATATGGCAGTTTGTGCCGCCGGCTATACCACCAGAGAAACAGCAAACCGGAGACGATGGCGCCATGAATCGAGATGCCTCCGGTCCAAATCTTAACCACGTCCCAGGGCCGTTCGCGGAACTCGCTAAGATCGAGCAATACGTACAGAATCCGGGCGCCGATAATGCAGACAAACAGGGCCATCAACGCCATGTCGAAGACGTGATCGGGAGTGATGGCTCCGGGATCATCCGGCTTTCGTCCGGCCATGCGGCGGCGCGCGGCCCCCATGGCGTACCAAAGACCCAGCAAGAAACCTGCCAGCACCATAATGCCGAACGAGCGAATGGGGATTGGGCCGATGTTGAAAAGAGTAGGTCTCATAGAAGACAGCGAATTGATAATTGAAAACTGACAATTGAAAATTGACAATGTAACATCGTAACGGCCCCTGACCCGTCACTGGTTGGGAGTGGCATGCTCGCTCGAGGATTCTGAATTGATCCTTGCCTCTGCAGCGTTCTCTTTCGGTGTCTCTTTACTGAACAAGAAGTGAAGCGCGAGGAGCACGATTCCAACGGTAATGGCGGAATCCGCGACATTGAAGATGGGCCAGAGATTATGGCCGGTGCCGCCTTGAAAGTCGAAGAAATCGATGACGTACCCGTAGCGGAGCCGGTCGATCAGGTTGCCTATCGCTCCGCCAAGCGCCATCGATATAGCCGCGCTCACGATTAGGCTGCTCCTCTGGCCGCGCTGATAGGCGACGATCAACGCGACCATCGCCACTATGGCAATAACGATGAAAAATCCGTTCTTCGCCCGAAACAGACTGAAAGCGCCGCCCGTGTTCTGGGTGTAGGTCAAGAACACGATCTTGCCGAGGGCGGGCGCCGGCACGTTGAGTGTAAGCTTCTGGGCCACAACGGACTTGCTGACCTGGTCGCAAACGGCGATCACCAGGGCCATTGCATAAAACAGGAACGGTCTCACGCATTCTCCAATCTGGATTGGCAATCGATGCAGAAAGTCGCGTAAGGCAGCGCTTCCAGCCGGGCCTCGCCGATCTGCTTACCGCACCGGTCACACGCGCCGTAGGTTCCATTTTCTATCTTTTGGAGCGCGTCGTGTACCTGCGCCAGCATTCCGTCGAGGTTTGCCTGCAGCGCCTCGTCCTTCTCGCGGTCGACGAGCACGTTGCCGGAGTCTCCCGGATGGTTGGTGTCAAAGTCTGAGAGCTCGCTCGTGCTTTCGCTCATGGTCTCGCCAGTATGGTCTACCAGCCGCGCCTGGTCGGCCTCAAGGCGCGCCTTCTCCACCAAGATGCGTTTCTTGAACTTTTCTACGTTGATGGCCATTGTCTGTGTGCCTCAGCCGCGCCTGTTGGGGCGGCGCTTCTTTCCACCTGGAAGGTAATCCAGGTCGCTTAAGTCTTTCTTGCGACCGGTGGCCGCCTTGTTTGCCTTCAAATGATCTAGACCAATCACCTTTACCGGAAGATCATCAAAATCCACAACGATGTGATCTCGAAAACATTCATCGAATCGAACACCAGAAATTGCGGTGGCAATCTCGATCTTGACGGGTGGCCGCCCCAATCGAATTATGCTAGGTATCTTTAGAAATATGTCACGAGTTAGCCCTTGACCTTCGAACCCGAACTTACGAATGAGGTCGACCAGCCTGTCCGCATTATCCGGGCTCACCGCAACCCAAACGTCAAGATCCTCGGTTGTTCGCGCATATCCGTGAACGGCCACTGCTTATGCACCGATCAACAGATATCTAATCTCGTTCAGGTTCAGCAATTTCAAGAAGCCTCTGAAGTCGCTGTTTAGCGCGATGTCCATAATTGATCCGCCGAAGAACCTCCACTTGACGAAGCCGCTCTTGGGGCGTTCGTGACCACCAGTATTCCTTGTCGCCTGAGTCGTCACCTAATTCAGCGACGGTCAGAACCGATCGATCCAATCGGGAGCTTTCGAGTAATTCGTCTTTCATCTCACCTATCTTATCAAGGTCAATGGCGGTGCGTACGGCTATTTCACGGAGGCGACGACACTGGCACACCGACCGCAGACGTCAGGATATGCTGCGTCTACACCGACATCTGTCTTTACAAGCCAACACCGAGCACATTTCAATCCCTCAGCTGGACCTACTTCAAGGGAACGTGGTAGCAATCTCGTGATGTCGACATCCGACGCGTCGTACGTGCATTCGACCTGAGAAACTTTAAACACAACAGACAAGTCGCTTACTAGCGGTTTCAGCGATTCCCACTGCACCGCAGTAAGCGTTAGTCTAATCCGCGACTCAAGCTGGTTTTTAACAAGGCCTTTATGCCTAAGTTCCTCAATCCCTTGGTTCACATAATCCCTAATGTGGCTCAGCGACTGCCAATTCGCATGATAATCGGAAAACTGATCATCGCTGGATATTTCTGGAAACTCCGCAAGCTGCGCACTCGCCGGCTTGGCGGGCATCTTAAGATGCTCCCAAACCTCATCCGCCGTATGTGACAAGATCGGCGCCAGGATTCTGGCGAGTGTCTGGGCCAGCGTGTGCAGAGCGGTTTGCGCAGATCGCCGTTCACGCGAGTCAGCCTTCTCGCAGTACAGCCTGTCCTTGATTACGTCCAGATAGAATGCGCTGAGTTCCACCGCGCAGAAATTATGAACTGCGTGATAGACACGATGGAATTCGTAAGCCTCATATCCCTTGGCGCAAGCTTCCACCACCCGGTCGAGCTGCGCCATCGCCCAGCGGTCCAACTCCAGCATCTCCGCTTCCGGAACTGCATCCGTCTCGGGATCGAATTGGTGTTCGATCCGAACCGTATCGCCTTCGCGCTTGACATCGTAAAGATTATTTACAAGGAATCGGAACGTATTCCTGATCCTGCGATAGCTTTCCGCGACCTGTTTGATTACAGTTTCAGAGCAGTTCATGTCCTCGAAATAGTTGACGGAGGACACCCAGAGCCGCAGGATATCGGCGCCATACATATCGATAACTTTGAGCGGGTCAATGACGTTGCCCAGATGCTTGGACATCTTCCGGCCGTTCTCGTCGACCGTAAACCCGTTGGTGATGACCGCGTCGTAGGGCGCCCGTCCCCGTAAAGCGTTCGCAACCATCAGCGATGAATTGAACCATCCGCGATGTTGGTCCGAGCCCTCCAGATAGATGTCGGCCGGCCATTTCAGCAGCGGCCAGCGAACCTGGTTTTCGAGGACGGCAAAGCTCGATGAGCCGGAATCGAACCACACGTCCAGGATGTCGGTCTCTTTTTCGAACTGCTTTTCGCCGCACTTCGGGCAGGTAAATCCCGGTGGCAATATCTCCTCGGCCGGCCGCGCGTACCAGGCGTCCGAACCCTCTCGGGCCACCAGCGCCACGACGGAGTCGATGGCTTCCTTGCTAAGGATCTCATGCCGGCAACTTCGGCAATAAAACGCCGGAATGCCCACACCCCAGGCCCGCTGCCGGCTCAGACACCAGTCGGGCCGATTGGCGACCATCGAGCTGATCCTATTGATACTAACGGCAGGAAACCAGGTAATGTTCCTGATGGCTTCGAGGGAGAGCTCGCGATGGGTCAAGGGATTTTGGATTTTGGATTTTGTATTTTGGATTTTGACGCCATCATCGTCCACCGTCGGTCGTCCATTGTCTGCCCCTCTCCCCCTCTCCCCCTCTCCCTCTCTGTTCAGTTCGTGGTCGATGTTCATGAACCACTGAACGGTAGCGCGGAAGAGCAGGGGATTGTGGCAGCGCCAGCAGTGAGGGTAGCTGTGCTTGAATTCTGCGGCGGCGAGCAGATTGCCCGATTCCTTGAGCGCCTCGATCACCATCCTGTCGGCCTGCCCGCCGAGAATCCGCGCGCCTGCGAACTGCTCTCCCGCCTGGGCGGTAAACGTGCCGGAGGAATCGACCGGACAGAGGATCTCCAGGCCGTACTTTACGCCGGTCTCGAAGTCTTCCTTGCCATGGCCGGGCGCGGTGTGGACCACTCCAGTTCCGTCTTCCATTGTTACATAATCGGCAAAGACTACCGGCGACGGGCGATCGAAGATTGGATGCTTGGCCAGGAGGCCTTGAAGCTCGATTCCTTTCGCTCGTCCGACTACGGCGCTTGGCGCTTCTTGGGTGGCGCCCGCCCTGGCGTGCTCCCTGGTTCCTGGCAACCCGAGCGCCGCCAAGACGCATTCTGCAAGAGGCTCCGCCAGCAGATATCGGGTGTGCGCCTCATCGTTAACTTCGATAACCAAATACTCCGCCTCGGGATGCACCGCAAGCGCGAGGTTCGCCGGGATGGTCCAGGGTGTCGTCGTCCAGATGACTGTGTAACAATCCTTGGGATTCTCATTTCCGCGTCCGAAGACTCCGCGAGGGTCTTTGTGGACTGGAAAGCGCACGAATATGCTGTTGGAAGTGTGCTCTTCATATTCGACTTCAGCATCTGCGAGCGCCGTTTCGCAGAACGCGCACCAGAGCACCGGCTTCAATCCGCGATAGATATAGCCCTTCTGAGCCAGCTCGCCGAACACCTCGACGATCTTCGCCTCGAAGTCCGTGCTCATGGTGAGATAGGGGTTGTCCCAATCCCCTCGGATGCCGAGCCTCTTGAATTGCGTCTTCTGCTTTTCGACAAAGCCGGAAGCATACTCGCGGCACCGCTTGCGCATCGTTACTTTGTCGGGCTTTTCTCCCTTCTTGCGGAACTCCTTGGACACCTCATTCTCGATCGGCATGCCATGGTTGTCCCATCCCGGGACGTATGGCGAACGAAACCCCTTCATCGTCTTGTACTTGACGATGATGTCCTTCGCGATCTTGTTGAGGGCGTGGCCGAGGTGAATATCGCCGTTGGAATAGGGCGGGCCATCGTGGAGGACGAACGTGCCAAGCGGGGCGTCTTTTTCTACCGATAGCCGATATAGGTCCATCTCATCCCAGCGTTTCTGGATTTCCGGCTCGCGAGCGGGCAGGCCCCCGCGCTGCGGCATTGCGCCGGGGTCCTTGTCGCTTAACGTTATGTTTAATGTGTTCTTGTAATCCATTGGATTGAGTGTTGATTGTTAAGTATTGAGTATTGAGTGTTGAGTGTTTAGTATTGAGTGTTGAGTGAGGTAATTGCAAAACTCGACAAAGCGTACGTATCCCGTCATCCTGAACGGAGTGAAGTCCATACGGACCCGTACCGGGGGATCTGTTTTTGATCTCACAGATCTTTCGGTGCCGGGCTAAAAGCGGATGCTTCAC
>JBGPOG010000153.1:0-8750 GCA_041487935.1 Chthonomonadia bacterium
CTTAGCCCGATCTCATCCATAACCGCGACCGTACTGCCTAACGCGTTTTCTTCGAAAAAGCCTTTCTGGCCGTTGCTTGGACTAACGAAGCCGACTCCCGGGGTGTAGTACTTCTTGATCCCGCCCTGCGCGTTGGTCTCGGCGATAACGGTGTCGCCGTCGTAGACGAAGTATGTCCAGCCCGTGGAATCCTGCTTGCCAACCCTCATTCCGTCGCCGTTCCAGAAATGGCGATTGAATCCGGTCTTGCTGCCTGGCGGCAGAGTCATCAGGGTGATCTGGTTTTCGTCGTCGTAGGTGAGGTAGTAGGTGCCGCAGTTGAGCAGCGTTACGGTGCCGGGGTTGCCGTTCTGGTCGTAGTTGCCGAAGTAGAAACCGTCGCCGGAGAGGAATTTGTCGTTTGCGTCGACTGTATATTGCGAAGTCCCCGTTTTGCGTAACACGGTCGTTCGGTTGCCGTTGGAGTCGTAGTGATACTGCGTGTTCAGGTCGAATCCGTGGCCAGGGGCGCCGATGCGCTGTTCGGTCTGCAGCCGGTTCAGCGCATCGTACGTGAAATAGTTCGTCCACTGCTCGCCCGTGAGAGGGGAGATATCGACCGTGCTCTGGACGTTCCCGACCGAATCATAGACGTAATTGACCTGCTGCTGGACCTTGCTGCTGGTCTGGTGGAGCACCATGGTGGGGCGGTTGCGCTGGTCGTAGAGGTAGCTTGTTTTCACGCCGTTCATAACCGACTTTTGCGAAACAAGCCCGTTGCCGCGATAGGTGAATAGCGCCGCGCCGCCGGAGAGAAGGTCCTTAACGCCGGTTAAGTTGCTGGCGCCGTCATACGAGTAGTTCCAGGTCTGCCCTCCCATCTGCATCGCCGTTCGCCGACCGCTGTTGTCGTAGGAATAGTTGATCGTTTTGTTTGGAACCGGTTGGAAACAGCTCGTCAGCAGGTGCGCGCCGTTGTACGTCCACTTGTACGGGCTGCTGGTTGTCCCGTCGGCCATGGTCTTGCGGAGACCGTCTTAGTCATAGGTAAAAGTCACCGGAGCCTTGGTCGGATAGGTGATCTTGGTCAGGCGGTCCTTGCCGTCGTAAGCCAGCGTGGTGAGCTTGCCGCGGCCGTCCCATTGCTTATCCACAAATCCATTGCCGTTATAGTGTACGCGGCGGGTCGTCTGGTCCGGATAGATCAGCTTGATGGGCAGCCCCCGTTCGTCGTAGAAGTATTGGGTGGTTATGCCTCGACCGTTGGTCACGGAAATCTGGTCGCCGGCGGCGTTGAACCGGGTCGACGTCGCGATGAACTGCTGGCCGGCCGCCTGTTCGCGCGTTCGGAAGACGCGGTTCAGCGAGTCGATGTCGAAATAGCTCACGTGCCCGTTCTCGTCGGTCGCGCTGGTCAGGTTGCCCATCAGGTCGTAAGTGGAGAACGACCTCGAATTGTCGGCATGAATTACCGTGGTCAACTGATTCCAGAAGTCGTAAACGTATCGTTCGGTCCCTCCGGGGTCGGGCTGGTTGATGGCGCGCAAGTTATTGAACGCATCATGCGTGGCGGTCCAGAGCTTGCCCCGCGGATCGACCACCGTGCTGACGTTGCCGTAACTGTCGCTTGAGAAGAAAGTCGGCGGATCGTCGCCGGTCTGGATGGATCCAACGTTGCCTCTGGAATCGTAGGTGTATCTCGTGAGGACTTCAGCCCCATTAGGGTTGTTGAACGTGGGGTCACTCGGATCGTGCTTGGGGTCTTCGGTAACGGATTGCAGATCCAGCGTTAGTGGACTGTGTGTGTAGAGCGTTCTATGACCCTGAGGGTCGATCGAGCGCGTAACCAGATGGGTGGCATTGTACGTAAACTGCGAGGTTTCTCCACGCCAGGAATCGAAAATGTATTGTACATCGCCCCAATTATTCGAATCATAGGACCAAGATCGGCCATTGCCACGTGCGTTCACAAAACCGGTCAGATCCCTAAAGCCGTCTGCAGACGAGAACGAGGAAACGTATGCGGAAGGATCGCTCGTGACTTTTGGCTCGACAACATACTCGATAGGAAAGAAAAACCACTGAATGGTATAGTCGCCAACCTTATGCTGGGTTGAACGGCCAAGCTGGTCGGTGATCGTCGCGATCCACTGACCATTGGGCACGTCGTGCACGAAGTTAAACGTCACAGGCACAGGTTGGTAGGGATCGTACACTGCGCTCACCCGGCGGTAGATGTCGAAAAACGCGTACTGATAGTGCCAGTGGTTCCCCTTGAGGTCGTAAAGGTCGGTAATATTGCCATCTGCGTCGTATGCGAGATGAATGCGAGGGGATGAGCCTCCAGGCATTGGCGGCGGATAGAAGATGTCCGTCAGATGATTCGAGGCGTCGGTAAAGAACGACCATGTGCGCGAGCCCCCGGGCGTGCTTAGGGTCATCGTCGTCATTACAAACAGATTGCTTGGGTTGTAAGTGAAGGTCGCGATCCGCAAGCCGCTCGCGTCCGTAACGCGCAGCGCCCGTTTCATCAAGTTATCGTAGGCTAGGTCGACGTGGTTGCCATGGAGGTCGGAGATTTGCGATAATCGGTAGTCGCCTATAGTATCGAGGACGTACGAAGCTTTAGAACGCGTATCCTTAGCCGAGACGTAATAGGTGCTCGGGTTCGTGTCATCAAACACATCATGCACACTATCACGGCGCGTATACGACCCGGCGCCTCCATTCCGCCACCATTCAGAGAGGTTGCCACTTGCCGAGTTTCGTTGGACAAAGTTCAAAGTCCCGTCTGCAGTATGAGTCAGCCACTCATCATATGTGTGCCGCCAGTTCCGCGCGACCTGGCCGTCCTTGTCGACCTCTCGAGAGCCGTCACTTGAGATGTGAGTCAAGGACAAGTCGAATCCCATCCCGCCGGGCCCGCTCAATTCGACGAGCGGAATTGTCGTGATCGGGCTTCCGGTAGACGTATTCACAACGGAGAATGGACCGGCCGGCACCATGAGTTGGAACCATCCGCCCTCCGAAGGAAGCTCACTTCTCGTCTGCGCACCAGCGGGAGCGAAAACTATCAAGGATGCACAGACAACCACGGCGAAAATAAGACCCAGGCTCGACCTGAACGACCCTGAATTGAAACGGCGATACATGTCGTCCTCCAACAGTTCACGGAAGTCAAGAGATTGTCCCTTCCCCCCGCAAAAGAAAGCGGGAAGAAGGGATGCGTGAGTCTTTCCGGTGGGCGCCTTTCCCCCAACACCCTTGCGGAACATTGAAAGTGCCGGCCACACAGAGACAAAGCTCTGGGGACTGGTCCATGGGATTCCTCATCGGTGGTGGGAATAGATATTTGCTTTCTGCTCACAACGGCCGTCAAAGCGGCACGGGATCCGAGTAGCTTCACTATTCTCTACCACCAATACAAATCATACAAGGAATCTGGCCAGACGCCCACCCCTATGGGTGTTTTTTGCGGCGCATTAAAAGGACGAGTCGGAGACACTACACTACGTTGCTCTCCTCGCCACCGCACGCAAACATCTTCCCGCCAACCTTCCACGCGACGTCGCCCCAGGGGTAGTCTTCGACGGCGCCTTTGTTCGATAGGCAGTGCGCGCGTATCTTGTCAAACGCTTCGGAATGGGTCAGGGGCGCGGGTCTTCACCAGAATTTAACCACGAAGTCGCGAAGTCACGAAATGGAAACCCAAACATATTCTGTCTGGCCGCAAGGGCCATCCGGTTCCACTAACTCTTACTTCGCGCCTTCGCGTCTTCGTGGTTACAGCTCGTTGATCTTCACCGGTTTGCCGGTTTCGGCGGACTTGCCTATCGCCAGGCACACTTCGTGAGTTTTGACCGCGTCCGCGAGATTGACCTGGGACTCGATGTTGTTATGTATGCAGTCCAAGAAGTGGCTGATCTCCCCGTCGAATGGATGGTGGGTCACATCGCCGCTGTCCGGGCGGATGGTCGGCACTTCGATCCAGTTTGTCTGCCCCGCGAAGAACTCTTTGGCGTAGATGCGGTTATCTCGGATAGTCCCCTTATCGCCGAGCAAATCGATGTTGAAGGCGTATGGGCAGGTCGCGTCCAGAATTGAAGAGAGCTTCCCGATCGCGCCGCCCGCGAACTTGATCGCCGCGACCACGTTCGTATCGTACTCGTACTCGCGGTTGAGCTTGTTTGAATACGCTGCAACTTCCACGATCTCATCCCGAACGAAATAACGGATCGCATCCACCGCGTGGCATCCGGCGGAGAGGAACGAGCTTCCGGCGATCTCCTTTTTGATGTTCCAGGCGTACTGCCCGTATTGCGGTCCTATATTATGCCAATAGTCCACCTCCGCGTAGTAGACCTTGCCGATCGCGTTCTCCTCCATCATGCGCTTTATCCACTGGAATTCGGGATTCCAATGGAGGACAAAACTGACGACCGTTTTGACCCCTGCCTTCTTGACGGCGGCATCCATTGCCCGCAAACTCTGAATGTCGTTCGCGACCGCCTTTTCGATGAGCAAATGCTTCCCTGCTTCAGCAGCAGCGATGGTCTCTTGTGCGTGGAGGTTCGGCGGAGTGCAGAGGGAGATCGCCTGTACGTCCGGATCGCGGAGTAGCTGCTGGTAGTCCGTGTAGATCTTGACGTCCGTCAGGCCGGCCTCGGCCGCGCGGGCCTCGGCGCTCTCACGTTTACGGCTGGAAATGGCGACCACGCGGGCGCCGGCTTTCAGGTACGATTTGATATGCTCGCCGGAAACCCATCCGGCCCCATGAATGGCAACGCCAATTGGTTCCACAGATCGTCCTCCGCAATGATTGCTAAGACCGGCAATTTGGAGATCAGGTCCAAACGACCGTCGGTCTGTCGCGATGTTCGCCGCAGCTAAACGGCTCTCCTGCCCGAAGACGATCTATCGGTACCATACTTACCTTTGCATTCCGTTTGCATTCCGTTTGTTTTGACATGAGATTGGTTGAGTGTTATAATCTCAACGTTCGACTGCTCGATGCCTAATCCAAGAATATGAACCCTCAAACACAATCATTTATCGAAATCGTCAATCGACTCAAGCGAGGTTCGGCCGAAGGCAAAGTTCTCTGGGAGCATACCGGGGAATACGGCAAGCAGTTTTCCGCGCCGCTCGATAACGGCCATCGGGCGCTGGTCGCCGAGGCTCCAGGCGGCCTGGCCGTCATCTTCACGATGACCAACGGCCAGGGAGTGCAGACCCTCTACCTCGACTCCTCGCGGGTAACCGATGAAGTTCTTCGGCTGGCGCTGCTGCAGCTCTTCGTCACCGTTCGAGACACCCTCGCTCACCACATTACCTACGAAGCGCTAGATGCGGTTAAGGACCTGTAACCCGGCGCCCCTGCAGGACTTAACAATCGATCTGTCCAATACCTCTGCGGTAGGGGCGGGTTTTAAACCCGCCCCTACAAAATGCGGATTGTGCCTCCGAGACAGTATGTGCGGGCTTTGAGATCTTGTTGTGGCGACGGATTTCAAACCCGGCCCTACAGATATCGGTCTTGCAGATTCTCTTAACAGTAATGGGGCGGCAATGGCGGGCGGCATTTTCTTCTATACGGACGAATTCCAGACCTACGATATGGGGCCGCAGCATCCGCTGAAGCCGGAGCGCCTTCGACGCGCGTTCGAGCTGCTGCAAAGTTACGGCGCCTTCGCATCGATCGAGGTCAGGTCGCCCAAACCGTGTGCGGTCGAGGATCTGCGGACGGTTCATAGCAGGGAGTTTATCGAGGCGGTCGATCGTCTCAGCTCCGGCGAGCCCGTGCCATTTGCGCATCGATGGGGGTTTGGGTACGGTGACAATCCCATTTTCCCCGGCATGTATGAGTCGGCTCTGCTTTACACGGGGGGATCTGCCGACGCGGCGCAGGCAGTGCTCGACGGTGCGCCTGCCGCCATGAACATCTCAGGCGGCCTGCACCATTCACACTACGATCGGGCTGCCGGATTTTGCATTTTCAACGATCCGGCTGTGGCAATCCATCGTCTGCGGCAGAAGTACGAGCGGGTTGCTTACGTGGACATCGACGTGCACCACGGCGACGGGGTCCAGGAAGCATTCTACGACGATCCGACGGTGTTAACCATCTCCATCCACGAGTCGGGCCGCACGCTCTTTCCGGGAACCGGGTTCGTCAGTGAAATCGGAGTCCGAGAAGGAACGGGCTTCAGCGTGAATGTCCCGGTCTGGCCTTATACTACCGACGAAGTCTGGCTTCATGCATGGCGCGAAGGAGCATTGCCGATCTTGAGGGCCTTCAATCCCGGTGCGGTTTGTCTTCAACTGGGCGCCGACCCGCACTATTTGGACCCTCTTGCCAGGGTCTGTCTCACCGCACAGGGGTGGCTGGAAGCAGTGAAGGATGTTAAATCCTTAGGAAAGCCTATCGTGGCCGTCGGCGGAGGCGGGTACAACCAGACCACAGTTCCCCGAATGTGGGCGCTCGCGGCGGGCGCGCTCTTCGAAATCGACCTCCCGGACGCCACACCCGAATCCTATGCCTGGCACGAATCGATCCCATTCCTAACCGATCACGAACAGCCGGCGGTGGCGCCCCACGATGTCGATCGCGCCCGTGAGTTTGCGGAGCAGACGGTTACAGAGATAAAGAACACGCTATTTCCAAGATTTGGCTTGCCGAACGGAGATTGACCGCGAACCGCAGCGGAATCAGCCATAGGACTTGCTTTCATTCGATAATGTCGCACAAATAGGAGCTACCGGACTTTGCCTTTCTCTTTCCGCCGTCTGATTCTCGGTTCACCCCTCAGGTCCGAGCGAGCCGGGCATGAGCGGCTCCCCATCCTCCTCGCTCTCCCGATATTCGCTTCCGATGCCCTGTCTTCCGTCGCCTACGCTACCGACGCCATTCTGACGCAGCTCCAGGCGCTCCAGGTACGCCAGGATCTCTACCGCATCGCGCTTCCGATCAGTATCGGCATCATCATGCTGATCGGGATGGTCGTCGTCTCCTACTGGCAGGTGATCTTTGCCTATCCCGAAGGCGGAGGATCGTACGTTGTCGCGCGGCGCAATCTTGGACTGCGCTTCGGATTGATCGCGGCGTCCTCGCTGCTCGTGGACTACGTCCTAACGGTCGCTGTCAGCGTTGCAGACGGAATCTCGCAATCGTTTTCGGCGCTTCATCAGTTTCACAACCTGGGAGAAAAGCTGGAGCCTTATCGCGTACTGATCTGCGTTGCCATCGTCCTCTTGATTACGCTTGCAAACCTCCGTGGTGTTCGGGAATCGGGCGCGCTGTTTGCCGGGCCCAGTTACGGGTTCATCGTTCTGATCTTCATTCTGATCGCTTTCGGGGTCTATCGACATCTGGTCGAAGGCCATCCGCTCCAATCCGTCGCAATGGCGCAGGATCCGCTTGCAGCGAAGCCGCTCAACCTCTGGGTTCTCATGAAGGGCTTTGCCTCAGGTTGCGCCGCGCTCACCGGGATCGAAGCGGTTTCCAATGGCGTGCAGGCGTTCAAGAAACCGGAAGCCCGGAACGCCAGCCTGACGCTGGGAATACTCGGCTGCATCCTGGCAGTGATGTTTATCGGCATTACCTATCTTGCCACCGTATTCCAAATCAGACCCAGCGAGCACGATACGGTCGTTGCGCAGATCGCCCGGGCATCTTTCGGGACGCAGGGAACGCTCGGTATTCTTTTCTATGCCGTACAGATCTTCACGACACTTATCCTCTTGCTCGCAGCGAATACTGCCTTTGCCGGTTTTCCTCGCCTCGCATCTATCCTGGCGGAGGACGGCTTCCTTCCCCGGCAACTGGCGGCCCTGGGCGACCGATTGGCATTCAACAATGGAATCCTGGTGCTCGCCGCCCTCGCAATCGGATTTCTCGTTGCGTTCAAGGGCGTGTCCCAGGCGCTGCTGCCGCTCTATACCGTCGGTGTTTTCATCGCATTCACTTCGGCTCAGGCGGGCATGGTGCGTAAATCCTGGGCGCTTCCAACTAAGCCGTGGCTCTCGCTGGGTGTAAATTTCGCCGGAGCTCTTGTGACTCTGGTCGTCCTCGGAGTGGTCGTCAGCGGCAAATTCTGGGTGCAGCGCGAGCTTTTCGGGCTTTCGTGGCTTCACGAGGGGGCCTGGATGTCGCTCGCCCTCATGTGGGCCATCTACCTCTTGTTCAAGGCAATCGGCACGCATTACAAGCACGTGGAGGACCAGCTTGCGGAAATACCCGTGGGGTTCGAACACACACTCAAGCACACCGTCATCGTACTGGTGCCGTCGCGAATCCATCGCGGGATCATCACCGCGCTGAACTACGCCAGGTCTATATCCCCCGACGCCATCGCGGTTCACATCGCTTTCGACCCGTCGAAAGAGGCTCGCCTCCGCGAAGCCTGGGAGGAGCATGGCGGTGAAACCACGCTGATCATCCTGCATTCGCCCTACCGCACGTTGATCGACCCGTTGATGCAGTACCTCGATGCCGCAGACCGCGTGCGTAAAGACGATATTATCACCGTCATCTTGCCCGAGTTCGTCCCGGCGCGGTGGTGGCATAATTTCCTGCACAACGCACACGGCTGGCTGCTCAGAATCCGGCTCTACTACCGTCGGGACGTGATTATTACAAGCGTGCGGTATTACCTGGACCGATAGGAACACTAGCCGGTCAGCCCCAAACCGGGGTTTTCATCGCGGTTTCCGGAACGTCGCCTGCGTGAGGTTGACCGAGCGGCACGTCATGCCCGCTCCCCGGGCTTACC
>JBGPOG010000154.1:0-8691 GCA_041487935.1 Chthonomonadia bacterium
AGTCATTCCCTTCCTCATGGTCTCTTCCACGGACCATATTGCCGGGGCCACGGGGCCGGGATAGTTGAGAGTTGAGAGTAAAGGCGGGCGTGCGTTATACTGTGAGCGGAGGAGAAGATTATGAGCGTTGTTACACGGCGAAGCGCCAAGCCAGTTCCGGAGGATGAGATGACTTTGGCACAGATAGTTTCCGAGATGCAAGAACTGCGAGAAGTAATGGACCGCGACCAGGCCGAGATCGAGCGGCTGAAGGCTGAAACATTGGAAATAAAGTTGGAAACACGGGCAATAATGGCTGAGACGCGCGCACTTCTAAATGATCTCAATTCCATGGTACAGTCGTGCTGAAGCCCGCTTTTGACTTTGGCAAGCAAGCGCTCTCGATACTAAAGGATGTTCAGCAGAACAAGTCTGACATCAAGGAGGTGCGCGAGGAACTGAAAGATGTTCGCGAAGAGAATAAAGAAGTCCGCCTGGAGCTTCGTGAACTTGTTTTGGCGGTTCAGCAGTTAGCCTTTCGGGTCCAGCAGAATGAGGAAAACGAGCGGCACGAGCGCGAGAAGCTGGTGCTTCGCTTAGAGAATGCGCTTCTGCGGCACCAACAAGGACTTCCCCCTTCTAATCCACCCCAGCTCGAAGAATAAATCAAGGGCCAAATGCTTGAACTAAAACAATCCGCAACCGATAAAGTCATTCCCTTGCTTATGGTCTCTTCTACGGAGCATATTGCTGAGATGGTGCGACCATGACACGTTGATCACGATTGACATTATTTGGCGGCGTCGCGTTCGCCATTATTTCATGGTGGATTGTAATGTCTCGTTCCCACGCTCCGCGTCGGAACCCACCCCGGACGCTAAGTGTCTGCGGCAGGTCGCAATTGGTTCTTGGCCGCGAGGCCCGGTTTGCCGGCGAGACGGTGTTCACCCAGATTGCCATGGACACAGCGTCGCCCTACACCGACCACCTTGCGCCCGGAACTGTTGCAATCTACGAGCGGGCCTATCGCGGCATCCGCGAGCCAGACGTAGGCGCGCAATCCATCGCGGAGACGGTGACGGTGGGTGGGTAAGGCTGTTGGGGGTGATGGGGGTCGGGTTAGGTTGGAGGAGTAATGCGGTGTTTGCCGGCCGATTACCGCCGTTATGCCGCAGACTGCCGTATAATGAGTAGTTCGACGCGACGCGACTTCCGGTGCAAATTGAAGGGTTGGTATGCCGCGCGGTCGAACAAGCGTTGCAACGGACACGGAGTTTGCACCCCCTGACTTGTGTCCACTAATTGATAGCCCGGTTCGGGGGGTACAAATTCCGTGCCGCTGAATCGCGCATTGTGCGCCTAAACATCGAAGTCTGAGGCCATGCCACAGAAAGTAAGAGAACTTGTCGCCGAGCTTCAGCGCGCGGGATTTGTCGACCGGAGTGGCAAAGGTAGTCACCGAAACTTCGTCCACCCAAAAGTTGCAAGACCGATCACAATATCGGGTTCACTTGGTGACGATGCGAAACATTATCAAATCCGCGCCGTAAAGCTCGCCGTCGAGGAGTCGAAATCATGAAAGAAAGCGCAAGGTACGCGAAGATCGTCGAATGGTCGGAAGAAGACCAATGCTTTGTCGGAAGCTCCCCAGGGTTGATCTATGGTGGCTGCCATGGGCCGGACGAGAGAGCCGTATTTGAGCAGTTGTGTCAGGTCGTGGAGGATGCCATTGCCCTCTATCACAAAGACAATAAACCGCTCCCGCCCCAGACATCAGGCCGCGATTTCGCGAACAAGATGCAATGCATCGCATAACCCTGCGCTCAACCCGACCGCCAAAAAGCCGCACTTTTTGGGTTCCCCCCATGCTGCGCGCTCCGGCGACCGGTCAGCTCGACGTTGGACCCAATTCAATCCATGCTCGAACTGAAGCAGAACGCAACCGATAAAGTCATTCCCTTCCTCATGATCTCTTCCACGGACCATATTGCGGGGGCCACGGGGAGAGGGTAGTTGAGGGTTGAGCGTAGGAGCGGCGTATAATAGTGTCAGGAGGATGAACAGATGAGCGAGACCTTGCTTGCAAAACCCAGACGTAAGACCGTAGCCGACTACGAGGCCATTGCCGCACAACTGCTTGCGGAGATGGACCGCCTCGAGAAGCAGATGGACGAAGATCGCGCGGAAGGCGAGCGCCTCAAGGCACAGACACAGGTTATCAAGGCGCGGACGAACAACACTCTTTCGCGCATTGAGGAGCAGCTTCAGAGGCTATCGGGATAGACCCATGTGGAAACAGTTCATAGACTTCGGTAGCAGACTATTCACCCTCAGCCAGCGCGCCCAGAAGCAGGAGGAGATCTCCAAGGAACTGCGGCAAGAGATCAAGGAGGTCAACGACAAGTTGGACCTCCTTTCCGACTTCGTGCACCGCCTTGCGCTAAAATTCGAACATGATCGGGAGAACGCCGAGCGGGACCGAGAGATACAGCGGCTGCGCCTGGAGAACTTCCTATTGCGGTTCGAACGTGGGCTTCCCCCGGTGATCGGAACGAAGAGACCCCGTGAAGCTCAAGATTCGGAAGGGGATGATGGGGAAGCTGGTTCGGGTCTTCGTGGCATGGCGTGGTTGATGGTTGAGAGTAAAGGTGGCATATAATAGTGTCAGGAGGGTGAACAGATGCCCAATGTCTTGACAGATCCTAAACGGCGGGGAGCGCCACGCCCGTCCCGGAGGTCCGGCTCCCTGGAGAAGCGGTTCCGTGAGCTGGCAGCCCGCTGGGAAGAAGAGACGCTCCTCATGTCGTCCAGCACCGAAATCGCGATTCATCCCGCCTACCGGGAGATTATCTCCATTTGCGCGCCGGTGATTCCATATATCCTGAACGACCTTAAAGTATCCGATTCACACTGGCACGCCGCTCTTCAGGCTATCACGGGCGAGAATCCTGTCCCGCCCGAGGATATGGGAAGGATCCGAAAGATGAACGAGGCCTGGCTCGCCTGGGGCCGGGAGCACGGCTATCAGTGACCGAGTAGGATTGAGAGTTGGGAGTTGAAGTATCGGTTGCGTATAATAGCCTCAGGAGGTTGACGACATGCTTACGGCAATCGAAGGATTGTACGCCGACGGGAAAGTTGAGCTGCGGGAAACGCCGCGTGGGATCGAGCGGTCGCGGGTGATTGTCACCTTTTTGCCCGACGCGCCCGAAAGTGTCACGCGCGGCCGCGGCGTCGAGCTCTATGGCGTTTGGAAGGACAAGGTGCCCGCAAACGTCGATGTCGACGAGTTGCTCCGAGGCATCCGTGGCGAATGGACGCGTGACTTCGAGGCGTTGAATGGATGAGTTCGTGACGGACACGCACGCGCTCTACTGGTACCTTGCGGGTATGCCCCAATTGAGTCAAGCCGCAAGGGCCAGTTTTGACGCATCTTCTCGAGGTGAGGCAAGACTGCTGGTGCCGGCCATTGTACTCGCCGAGCTATTCTATCTAAACGAAAAGCTGGGCACGCCCCTCGATTTCGCATCAGAGTTTGCAAGGCTGAGCGCAGCGCCACAAATTGTCTTTGTCCCGTTCGATGCCGAGGACGTGCTGGGCTTCGCTGCGCTCCAAGCCGTTCCGGAGATGCACGACCGAATCATCGCAGGTGTCGCGCTCTCTCGCGGCTGCCCATGTATAACCCGCGACCCGGCGATAGCCGCCGCTGGTATCGTACAGACGATCTGGTAGTACTGGCCATAACGTCAAAAGCGGATCCTTACAGGATGACGTCCATATCGGCTCTTCCTTATGGTACTGGCTTTGTCAGAACAGGATTAAGAGTAAGATTATGAGCAATATCCCACTCTAGAGAGGAGCAATACATATGTCAAAAAAGCCAATCAACGTCGCGCTGATCGGCTACCAGTTTATGGGGAAGGCGCACAGCAATGCCTACCGCCAGGTGGGGCGTTTCTTTGACCTGGATGTCGAGCCGGTGATGAAGGTAATCGTCGGCCGCAGCGAGGATAAAGTCAAGGCCGCGCGAGACAAGTTCGGATGGCAGGAGTATGCCACGCGGTGGGAGGACGTCATCAACCGCTCGGACATCGACCTCGTGGACGTCGTCACTCCAGGCAATACACATGCCGAGATTGCAACTGCCGCCGCGCGCGCCGGCAAGCACGTCCTGTGCGAGAAGCCGCTCGCCAATACGCTGGCCGATGCGAGGACGATGCTCTCCGCCGCTCAGCAGGCGGGTATCACGCACGCCATTTGCCATAACTACCGCAAGGCCCCGGCCGTCGCCCTGGCGAAGAAGCTGATTTCAGACGGGCGGATCGGCAAGATCTATCACTTTCGGGGAACCTACCTCCAGGATTGGATCGTCGATCCCAACTTCCCAGTGGTCTGGCGCTTGGATAAAGCCGTTGCGGGTTCCGGATCCCACGGGGATTTGAACGCCCACCTGATCGACACGGCCCGCTTCCTGGTGGGGGAGATTGCCGAGGTTTGCGGGATGCTCGATACCTTCGTGAAGCAGCGGCCCTTGCTCGCGGAAAGCGACGATCGGCTTGGCGGGCGCGCTTCGGCGGAGATGGGTGAGGTGACGGTCGACGATTCGTCTATCTTCATCGCGAGGTTCGAGAACGGGGCCGTCGGCACTTTCGAGGCGTCCCGCTTCTGCCCGGGCCGGAAGAACTACAACCGGTGGGAGATCAATGGGAGCAAGGGTTCCATCGCGTTCAATCTCGAAAGGATGAACGAGCTGGAGGTCTATTTCCACGACGACGATCCCGAATCGCGCGGTTTCCGGACCGTTCAGGCAACCGACAGCATGCATCCCTACACCGGCAACTACTGGCCGATCGCACACATTATCGGCTACGAGCACACGTTCATTAACCTAATGAAGGATCTATTCGACAGCCTCGCGCAAGGACGACCCGCGTCGCCGGATTGGGTGGATGGGGTAAAGAACCAGGCGATTCTGGAGGCGGTGGACGTATCCTCGACCAGCCGCCAATGGCAGCGAGTTCAGGCTTGAAGCGGCCCGAGGGCGCGGGCCAACCTGCACAAAACCATCCAGCTTGCGTTACTTAAGCGGAACGGCGAACCGATCGGCGAGCCGTATCCACATCCGAATGTGGCAGATGGCGCGGCAGGATTGGCGTTTATCGAGGCGTCTGTTGCGAGCAGCAAGAGCAACGGGGCATGGACGGATGTTGTGCAAGTCGACTGAGGCTGTTGAAGTTCTTCGATCGTTGCTTGGCTCCGATTCTGATTGAATCGGGGCCATTAATGTGGGTCGCGTTGAGGTTACAGTCGCCAAACTTCTCCCTGGCTAGGACTCATCGGCCAAGTCTTCTCCGTCCAAAGCGGTAAATGCGGTTAGTTCACGTTCAAATGGTGGAAGAGAGAGGTCTTCCCGGTATTCCGGTGCGGCGCGTTCCGACGCAGTCTCGAGGATCCGCTTTTGTTGTTCTCTGGGCAATTCGAGTAATCCATCTAAATCGAATTCATGGGTGGGCACAAGCAATTCCACAACGCTAAGCACGTACTCGTCTACCGTCATTCCCTTCACCCTGGCCTGAGCTTCGATCTCGGCCTGAACTTCCGGTGTGACTTTCAGCTCTAAAGTCATCGTGGCAATACCTCCGTTATGGATCCATCCTATTATTACGCGAAACCCGATAATTGACAACTGATGATCGTTGAAAAGTCTTCGCGTTCGTGCGTGCCGGACCTGCGCCGCAAAAGGTACAATCCCCGCATGAATACTCCCGACGGAACCGGACTCATCGCCCTCGACTCCTGGCTTGAACCCTACCGCGACCGCTTGCGCGACCGATATTCCCACTATTGTTGGATGAGATCGCAGATCGCCCCTGATGGCGATCTGCTTGGTCCGATCAGTCAAGGACACCACTATTTCGGTCTGAATGGCGGTGAGCGCAAGGGAGAGTCCGGAGTATGGTATCGGGAGTGGGCGCCGGGGGCGAACTACCTGGGACTCATCGGCGACTTCAATGGCTGGGATCGGGGGGCCAATCCGCTCGGTCGCGACGAGTGGGGCGTGTGGTCGATATTTCTTCCGGATTCGGAATATGCCAATCGGCTTACGCACGGGAGCCGCATCAAGGTCCACGTCGGCTCGCCCGAAGGCGGAATGGACCGAATTCCGGCCTATATCCGCCGGGTAGTCCAGGAAGATGCGGCAGGACATTTCACGGGGCAATTCTGGAATCCCCCAAGTCCATTTGCCTGGCAGCAGACCGTTCCTGAACTCAATGGCGGATTACGCGTCTATGAGGCGCACGTGGGAATGGCGCTGGAGGACGGGCGCGTCGGCACGTTTGCCGAGTTCACCGAGGGAATTCTCCCGCGGATTGCCGGCCTCGGATATAACGCCGTCCAGCTTATGGCGGTCATGGAACATCCCTACTACGGTTCGTTCGGCTACCACGTCTCAAACTTTTACGCCGTCTCGTCTCGTTTTGGAACACCGGAAGACCTAAAAGCCCTGATCGACGAAGCACACCGGCTGGGCTTGCGGGTGATCATGGATATTATCCACTCCCACGCGGTGAAGAATCTGCTGGAGGGGCTAAACCGGTTCGATGGTACGGACCACCAGTACTTCCACGCCGGCGGGCGCGGAGACCATGTCGCCTGGGATTCGCTCTGCTTCGATTATTCGAAGTATGAGGTCCTTCGGTTTCTCCTTTCGAACGTTCGCTTCTGGCTGGAAGAGTACCATTTCGACGGTTTCCGCTTCGACGGCGTCACGAGCATGATCTATCTGGACCACGGTCTCGCCCACACTTTTGCCGGATACGACGAGTACTTCGGCGGCAATGTCGATTGGGACGCGGTGGCCTACCTCATGATGGCCAACGAGGTGGCCCACCAGATAAACCCGGCAGCGATTTCGATTGCCGAAGATGTCTCCGGGATGCCGGGCATTGCCCGTTCGGTTCAAGAGGGCGGCCTGGGATTCAATTACCGCCTGGCCATGGGGGTACCGGACTACTGGATCAAGCTGGTTAAAGAGCAGAGGGACGAAGACTGGGACCTCGGCGCCCTTTATCATACGCTGCTAAATCGCCGCCACACGGAGAAGCATATCGGCTACACCGAATCGCACGACCAGGCGCTGGTGGGCGATAAAACCCTGGCCTTCTGGCTGATGGACCGGGAGATGTACTGGGGGATGAGCAAATACGGCGAGAACCTGAAGGTCGAGCGGGGGATCGCGCTCCATAAGATGATCCGGCTTATCACGTTCTCGCTGGCGGGTGAGGGATATCTCAATTTCATCGGGAACGAATTCGGCCATCCGGAATGGATCGACTTCCCGCGGGAAGGCAACAACTTCAGCTACCACTTTGCGAGGAGGCAGTGGTCGCTCGTGGATAATCCCGATCTGCGCTATCACCAGCTTAATGACTTCGATCGGGCCATGCTGCGGTTGGACATAGAATTCGCGATCCTACAAGACCCGCTTATAGAGCAACTGGCACTGCACGAGGATACTCGCCAGCTCGTTTTTCGACGCGGGCCGCTGGTCTTCGCGTTGAATTTCCATCCCACTGAGTCGTTCTCCGGGCTGCGAATACCGATACCGGATCACGCCGATTACAGGGTCGTGCTGGATACCGATCGACAGGAGTTCGGGGGGCAAGGCTCGGTCGCCGCCAATATGGTTTATCCGCTGCAATATGTTCCTCACTATGGCCGCCGGCAGAGTTTGCAGATATACCTGCCTGCTCGCAGCGCTCAGGTGCTGGCGCCGTTAACTCGAAGTCCATAATCTGCGGCCAATACAGGCGCGATGTCTGAATGGCTCATTTCTACATGAGCCGGGCCTACTTCATTACAAGCTCAATTGTGTGTCTTCCGCCCGCCGCCTGGATCCCGCGCTTGCCGTTGATCGTGCTCCATCGGGCCGGCTTGCCATCCAACAACGCTCCGGTCTTTGCGAGTTCCGGGGGCTCGATCCGCAGCCGCACGCCCTTTGGCGTTGTTATCTCAGCAAGAAGCTTGCCGCCTTTCGACTCCCAATGGGCAGTCACGTCCCCGCAAGAAACCGGCGCAACTCCGCGTACAGAGTCCAAACCGACATCGAAAGCAGGCGCAAATCGCACGGTCTTGGATGGCGCATCGTAAGTCACTCCCAGGACCACTTCTGACAGCAGTGCGGTTGGGGTGCAGCTCCAGGCGTGGCACATGCTGGTCTGCATCGAGAAGCCTTCCCAGAATGTGGTGGCGCCCGCGTCGATCATATGCCCCCATTTATCGCGGATGATTCTGAGAGCCTGATCCAGCTTGCCGTGTTTGCAGAGCGCTCGGAGGATGAAGCCCTCGAAATAAGGTGATTCTGGCTTGAGCAGGTCGGCCGCGCCGAGTTGCGGGATGATCCTGGCTGCCTTCGCGGAATCGTTAACCAGGATAAGAAGCGCAAGCGCGTTCGTGTGCTCGGTGTACAAACCGTCGGCGTCACGATATAGGCCGCGCGAGTTGTCCCAATAGGTGGTTTCGAGGGCCTTTTCCACTCGTTCGGCCTGTGTGAAATATGGATCGGTCCTGCCGATCGCCTTGTCTATCCCAGAGGCGGATTGAAGCGCCCAGAGGTATTGCAGATTGAGGCACGCCATTTCGGAGCGCTTGTCCATTTTAGCCCAGTCGATGAAATTCCACTCCGGAATGCTGGTGAGCAATCCGTTTGAT
>JBGPOG010000155.1:0-8669 GCA_041487935.1 Chthonomonadia bacterium
AGCCTCAACACTCAACACTCCACACTTAACACTCAACACATTCCCCCGCTAAGCTCCGGCAGATAACATTAGCTACCGCATCCGAACGACCGATAAGCTGGGGCGGCCTGCGCCGTGCGAGCTTTCGCTCGGGGTCGTGGATGAGGCCATTTATGCCATCCGTGAGGACGATCCTAAAGCGCTGAAAAACGCCTTCTATCCGCATCGCCAGAACAGGGTCCGGACCAGCTACTCTTTTGCAATCGAGTATCTGGGAGACGCCGATAAAGCCGAGCCGAAAATCACGGCAAGGCGAAAATTCGAGGATACGGCGCACTGGGAACCGGTCGTTCAAACTGACGCACAGGGCTTAGCGACCGTGAGTTTACAGCTTCCGGACAACCTGACCACCTGGCGCGCAACTGCGACAGCCGCGACGCTCGACACCGCGTTGGGCCGCTCCACGAACAAAGTGCTGGTTGCCAAGGACTTCTTCGTGCGGGTCGAGACGCCGCGCTTCCTGACGCAGTACGACTCCTCGAAAATCGTCGCGCTCGTTCACAACGACACAGGCGTACGCCAGACTGCCCTCGTGAAGATCCGAACGCAGAACCTGCCGTTCGATGGCGGAGACACGCGAACCCTGACGGTCGAGCCTGGCCGCGCGTCGGAGGCTTTCTGGACCGTGAGCGCCCGCGAGTTCGGAAACGCCGAGGTCACGATCACCGCGTGGACTCCCAAAGTCGCCGGCGCGAAACAGTACACCGACGGCGCGGTTGCGACTTTCCCGATCCGCCCGCACGGGCGCGAGCTGTTTGCCGGATTCGCGGGTGAGCTGACGGCGGAGAAGCCGGAAAACGAGGTCATCCGTCTCGATCCCACCGCCATTCCCGGCGTCAGCCGGATGACGGTTCGGATCACGCCATCGATACCCGGGGCCACGCTGGGAGCTCTCGAATACCTCGTCGGCTACCCCTACGGCTGCACCGAACAGACCATGAGCCGCTTCCTGCCGGATATCCTCGTGCAGCGAGTCCTCGGAACGAACGGGATATCGTTGGGTTCGAAGCTGACGGGCGAGCTTCCCAGCATGGTGAAGAACGGCCTGCAGCGACTAGGCCGGTTCCAGCACCAGACCGGAGGATGGGGCTGGTGGGAGTACGATCAGGACGATGCGTTTATGACGGCTTACGTCCTGTACGGACTGTCCAATGCGAAGCAGGCTGGATATCCGGTGAGCGATCGGATGCTGAAGCGCGGGCTGGAAGCGGCCAAGAAGATGGCGGACAAAGGCACAGACCACAACCAGGCGTTCATCCTCTATTCGATCGCCCTCGCAGGAGACAAAGAGGCCGCCCGCGCGCGCCGTCGAACCATCGACCTCAAGAAGGCGACTCCCGAAACCGTGACATACGCGATCCTGCTGAACAAGATCCTTGGCGAGACGGATGCCCCGCCCGAGCTAACGACTCCCGCCCTGACCGGATTGCTGATGAAGTTCGCCGTCACCGAGAGCTCTACTCTCCATTGGAAGTTCGAGGACAAGAGTTACGGCTATGATTGGGACTCCAAGCTCTACACGGCAGCCGGACTGCGCGCGCTCATCGCCATGGACCCGAACGACCCGAAGATTCCCATGGTCATCCGCTGGCTCATGGCAAACCGCACGGGCGAATACTGGTCGTCCACGCGCGACACTTCGTGGGTGCTGGCGGCCCTCGTGGATTACCTTTCGAGCAGGCCGCAAGAGACGGCAACCGGCGAGGTCCGCGTCAAAGTGAATGGCGCGCTCTTGCGCACTTACCAGCTCACTCCCGAGATGCTCCGCGAACCGGAGATCGTTCTGCAGGTGCCATCGACTGCGCTCCGCGGCGGAAAGAACGACGTAACCCTGGAGCGCTCTGGCGGCAGCAGCACGGTCTTCTATTCGGTCCAATTGCGGCAGACCGTTCGCGCGGAAGACATGGCGGCCGCCGGTCCGGCCGGATATGCGGTTAAACGGGAGTACTTCCGAGTGCTTCCCAAACGTTCTGGCACCGACTTCTGGACTCTGCAAACCGAGCCGACAGGAAATCACTTCCAGGTCGGCGACCACGTCCGCGTACGCCTGACGATCACAGCTCCTACGGACATGGGTTACGTGTTAATCGAAGACCAATTCCCGGCAGGCTGCGAGACGACCGAGCGCGGCACCGCCGGAGAAGAGCACGTGTACAACCGGGATTGGGGCTTCTGGTGGGAGCACGTGGACGTCCGTGACGACCGCATCGCCTTCTTCGCCCGCTCGATGCCGAAGGGCGAGCACATCATCGAATACAACCTCCGGGCGCAGACTCCCGGCGCCAACCACGTTCTCCCGACAGTGGTAGAAGGGATGTACTCGCCGGAGCTTCACACCGAGTCGGCGGAAGCGAGAGTGGAGGTTCACTGACGGTGGGCGATGGACGATGGACGCTGGGGTTATGCTCGGCAGTTGCGATGAGTGCGTTTCCAGGCATGCGTTTAATGCAGCAAGTAGGCGCCCAAAATCGCCCTGGCTTGAACGAGCAGCTCATTGTGGCGGTTCAAACGAATGATGCGGAACGTGTGAAGCTCTTGTTGGCGCAGGGAGCGGATGCGAATGCATCGCGTGTAAATTCAGGCAGTGCTTTGTTCTTCGCTGTCGCCAATAGGAGTCAGCAGATCGTCGAGGCGCTGATCTCAAAAGGCGCGGATGTGAACAGGGCAGATGCATACCAGCATCATACGCCGCTTACCGAAGCGGCGGCCGTGAACGAGATTCACATTACGGAAGTTCTCTTGGAAGCGGGAGCGGAAGTCAATCGTGAAGCACCTAATGGTTTTACACCGCTCATGTGGGCCGCGAATTCTCGGTCTGGTACAAATCTTGTCCAATTGCTTTTAGATAAACACGCCGACGTGAATTTGCGGAACAGGAACGGAGAAACCGCTTTGAAACGGGCTGCCATGAACGACGCAGCCGAGAGCGCCCTATTGTTACTGGCGAAAGGAGCAGACCCGAATACAGTAGATGTCTGGAACTGGACTCCGATCGCCGTCGCGCACGGTGCGGCAATGGTAAAGGTTCTTCTGGCCGGCGGAGCCCGGCCCGACAGATTCTGCGGACCTCGCGGTGAAACGGCGCTCATGGCAGCATCGAGAGTCGGTAGTACCGAAGTAGGGAAAGCTCTTCTGACCGGGCGCGCGAAAGTCAACCTGCAGGAATGGCATGGACGGACTGCACTGATGATGGCCGCGGCCAACAACCATATGTACATAGTTGCCGCGCTGTTAGAACACCACGCCGCAATTAATCTGATAGATAAGTCTGGATGGACTGCTCTTCATTGGGCTAGAAGTATGGGAGCAATTTCAACAGCACGGATGCTCGTCAAGGCGGGCGCTCATGGCTAGTCGTAATCTAAGTCCTTGTATAGGGCGGTTTGTTCGCGCGAGAACTGCCTTGCCGGTCGCGCTTATGCTCATCATTGCGGCTAGCGCGTGCTGGGCCGGAGTCAAGCGCATGTGTCAGGACACTCTGAATCGCCGGCTGGTGTACGCAGTTGCGGACAGCGATGTCGAATTCGCCCGCCAACTGCTTCAACGTGGTGCAGATCCAAATACGCGGGACTTTCGAGGTGATCTGCCGCTAACTCTAGGAGACTGGTTGTGGCATGCTATGGGCAGGCATCAGACGGCCGGGTACTACAACACCGTTTTACAACTCGCTATTGCCAATCTTAATCCGGCGTTGCCCATGGTGAAACTATTGCTGAACGCAGGCGCAAACCCAAGTGTCTCCAACGAATACCAAGATACGCCACTGGCTCGGTCAATCAGAGAGAGCCGCTATTCGCTCGTCAAGGCTTTGTTAGCCGCGGGAGCAGACGTAAACTTCCGGGATCGCCAAGGCGCGACATCGCTCGCCAGGGCTGTCGATACGCGAGATCCGGCACTGGTCTCTTTGGTCCTCGCGAAGCATCCAGACGTGAACGCTCCCGATGTTTACTGCATGTCGCCATTAATTCACGCCTGTTATGGCGGAGAGTCCAGAATGATTAAGCTGCTTATCGAGGAGGGCGCAGATGTGAATGCAAAGGATTACTACGGTCGATCGGTTTTGAAAGTGTTCGCGGCACACACTCGCCGAACTGCGGACTACGAGCGTGCTGTCGAATTGCTCATGAGAGCCGGAGCCGTGACTTAACAATGAAAGGCAAATCGCCGCTAGCTTTGGCTCGGGTTTGCGGGTTGTTGGCGGCATCAACAGCCCTCGGATTGGTATGTATTTCGTTATTCGGAGCGCTCGCTGCAGCCCCGCCGTATTCGGTCGAGATCGCCGGCTTTGCGACGAGCCTCAAAGGGCGCACAGCCAGCCAGCGCCACAACGCATGGCTGGCGGCTCGGGACTTGGACGGCACGCGGATTCGTCCGGGCGCGGTCTTCTCTTTCAATCGCCAGGTCAAGAGTTGGGGACAGGATGACGGATACGTCAAAGCGCCGGTCAGTTTCGACGGTGAACTGATCCGGGCCTATGGCGGTGGCGTCTGCCAGACCTCCACCACCCTCTACAACGTTGCTCTGCTGGCCGGGCTGCCGATTCTGGAGCGGCACCATCATGTCTTCGCCGCGCACTACGCCGCGCCAGGTCGCGATGCGGCCGTCGCGCAGCCTGGGATCGACCTTCGATTCAAGAACCCTTACCCATGGCCCATCCGTATTCAAGCCTCCGCCAGAGGCGATACTCTGTCGATACGCATGTATGGCGCTGAGAAGCCGCGCGTGCAGTCGGAGATTCTGTCCCAGGTGCTGGACTCGACGTCGCCGGCGCGCCTGACGCGCGTCGTAGAGCGGCCCGGCTTCGGTTCCAACAGAGTATTCGTCCGCAGCCCCGGCGCCACGGGCTGCCGCGCCGTGACATACCGAATATTCCACGAAAGCGGCCGCGAAATCCGGCGTGAGCGTCTCTCGGACGACACGTACGAGGCAATGGACCGGGTTGTTCAAGTAAATGAAGACGGCGTTGCTTCGCAATAGGAGCCGGCTGTAGTTCGTACTCTCACCTACTCACCCACTCACCACTCACTCCTCACGCGGTATAATGACGGACGAAACCACCCCAGGGAGCCAACCAATGTATCTCACCGATAAAAGAGTCGCCGTCATGGGCGCGGCGGGGGCCATCGGGTCCAATATGGTCCAGGACTTGCTTTCGACCGGCACCGCGTGCAATATCGCTATGTACGATCCGTTCGAGGCGGGGCTCGAAGGAGCAGCCGAGGAAATATACCATTGCGGCTACCCCGGCGCCAACGTCACATGGACGACCGATGAAGCCGAAGCCCTAACCAACGCCTCGTATATACTCTCGTCAGGCGGCGCTCCGCGCAAGGACGGAATGACCCGCGAAGACCTTTTGCGCGGCAACTGCGAGATCGCGAAGGGCCTGGGGGAGAGCATCAAAAAGCACTGTGCCAATGCGGAGTTCGTGGTGATCATCTTCAATCCGGCGGATATCACGGGCCTTACCACGCTAATCTATAGCGGTTTGAAACCTGGATGCGTCTCTACTCTGGCCGCCCTGGATAGTACCCGCCTTCAGACCAAGCTCGCCCAGCATTTTGGCATAAGGCAGGATTCAGTAACCGGTTGTACCACCTATGGCGGCCACGGCGAGAGCATGGCGGTCTTTAAAGGGCGCACGGCCATTCAAGGAGTCAAGCTCACCGATATCCTTGCGGGTGCCAAGATTAACGGCACGGGCCTCTCCTCGGATGAGTGGGCGGAGATCCAGTTGCACATTCGCGGCGGCGGCGCGAGAATCATCAAACTTCGTGGCCGGTCGTCATACCAATCGCCGTCACACCAGACCGTAATGATGCTCCGGGGACGAATCGAGAACGGCGGCTATCCCTGGCCGTGTGGCGTCTATTTCGGCGAAGGTCCTTATCCGAATGTCATGATGGCCGCCGACTGCCAATTCACACCGCAGGGATTGACCGGCCGGATCCCGCTCGGGGATGCGGAAGACATGGCCGCTCTCCATCAGAGCTACCAGCACGTAGCGAAACTGCGCGATGAAGTGATCGCCGCCGGCATCCTGCCGCCGGTAAGCGAGTGGAAGTCGGTTAATCCGAACTTGTAAACTGAACGGAGTAATCGATGCCACCGATTCTTCGTCGCTGAGGAAATGGCTGTCCGATTGCCGGGCATGGAAGCCATCCATTTGAAATGCCCATCGCCGGATGGTTGATCGTCTTGCGGAGAGCCTCTACAGTTAATCCGGGTCCCGGGCAAGAAATCGATAGGAAACAGCGGGTCCAAAGCGAAGCTTTCGATCAGGCCGCTTTGTCAACCGGGGGAGTCTCCTCTTGAGCCGGTTTTGTTTCAGGCATCGTGTTTGCGCAAAGTCCGCGCCAGACTTCTGTGGGAATAGCCAGGAACACTTCAACGATTGCAGGATCGAATTGCTTTCCAGCCAGGCGTTCGATTTCCAGTTGCGCCATTTCCACCGATTTTGCAGCACGGTATGGCCGATCGGTCAACATCGCCTCCAGCGCAACGGCAACAGCGACAATCCTGGCGGACAACGGGATCCCTTCGCCGCGCAGGCCGTCGGGGTAACCTTTTCCGTCCCATCGCTCCTGGTGGCGTCGAATGACGGGAAGAGCTGGATTGAGAACGTCGAAGTGGCCGGCAAGTTCGGCGCCATAAGCGGTATGCTTCTGAATTATGTCGCGTTCGTAGGCATCGATGTCTCCTTGCTGCAAGAGAATGGATTCTGGCACGCACAGCTTGCCGATGTCGTGCAGCAGGGCGCCAAACGCCACCTCGTGAAGTTCTCCCGGGTCCATCATATGACCCGCCGCGTCCAACGCACGGGCGATTTGTAATGAGAATGTCGCAACTCGGAGGCACTGCCCTGCGATCTTTCCTCCTCGCAGCTCTAAGAGCGCCAGCAGACTCGCCAGTACCTCCCCGGCCGGCACTCCCAGCAGACCTTCAATCCCGCCATATCGAAAAGTAAATTCGTTGAATGCGGTCAGACCGCCGCTCTTCCTCGCGACGTCAGCCTGGATCGACATCCACTCGATGATGCCATTTTGGCGTATCGGAACTCCAGTGCCGATAGATTCAGCAGCGACGACCCGATTGCGGCCCGCGCGCTTTGCGGCATACAACGCACTGTCCGCCCGCGCTATTAGCTCGGCGGGATCGTCAAATCCGCCCGCGCTAACGGAGACGCCGATGCTGGCGGTTACGGCCCGATGTGGGAATTTATGATTGGAAATGTCGCTTCCAATCCGCTCAGCGACAATCAGCGCGCCTTCCATGTCGCATTGAGGAAGGAGCATGGCGAACTCTTCACCGCCGTATCGCGCGACCAGGTCGATCTCGCGCACAGCCAATTCCAGCAAACGAGCAAGAATCTGAAGTACCTCGTCGCCAGCCGGATGCCCGAATGTATCATTGTAATGCTTGAACCGGTCAACGTCGATCAATACAACCGATACGGGATAGCGATATCGCTGCCCGCGCTTCAGCTCGATGCGAAGACGCTCTTGGAAAACACGATGGTTGGCCAGGTTGGTCATACCGTCCGTGGTAGCAAGCATTTGAAGTTTTTCGTTGGCCTCGGCAAGAGACCTAATGTTATGCTCGAGTTCGGTACGGACCTGGGTCAGCTCGCGGTTTGCGCTCTCGATATTGTAAGCGTGCTGCTCGGTACTGGCGTGTTCTTTCTCCAATTCCTGAAAAGCCAAGTGGAGCGTTCGGTAGAGCGAACTGTTCTCGATGTGAACGAATATCTGCCGGACCAACAGCAGAACAATCAGCGCGCCGCAGCCGATCCAGACGCCGGGCTCGACGCGGCCGTTGTTCCCGGACAAACGTACAAATAGTGCCAGCGCGATCACAGCCGGAACCACTAGGTATGGCAATACCGTACGGCAAGGGCCGAGCGCAGCGCCATTTGAGCGTACGCGCGTATCGTCACTCTGTTTCTCGGAATCTGCCTGGTCGTTGTTGGCGGCCTCCCGCCACCTCAACGATCTACCTCCCAAGCCCACGAGCATGTATCCAATTGTCCAGCCAACGTCCAGTGGATACCCGGCGGAATACGTCCCCTTAAGCGTCAAATACGCAAAGCACGTGTCGGTCACAACAATCGAAACCAGGCCCACGCCCATTAGGAGAGCCGCATAACCGGCGAATCGGTCTCTTGCGAAAGCCGAGAGTCGTAGTAAACAGATGAAAATGGCAAGATCGGCGAGGGGATACGCAACCCCTAGAATCTTTCCGATCGTCGACTCGGCCCCTTTGAACAATGTTGGGCCGAGGACGAAATACCAGCTAAATGTGACGATGGCGGCGGTCATCATCAAACCGTCCACAAAGACGCGACCCCGGTATCCTGAAGTCAGCTTGCCCGATGGAATAAGGAACACACCGGCAATTAGCGCGGGATAGGCGGCAAGATAGAACGCATCGGACCACGACGGAAAGAGGGTCGTTCGCTTGAGGATAATCTCGAAGTAAGCCCATACTGCCTCGCCAAGCGCGAAGCAGAGGATGCCTATTCCCAGCATAGCCGGCGCGCGCCGAGTACCAGATGAGGCAGACTTCCGCTCTGATTGTGTTTTGTCACGGCCCGAAACCGGCAGACACCACAACGCAGCAATGAGAGGACC
>JBGPOG010000156.1:0-8611 GCA_041487935.1 Chthonomonadia bacterium
CGGGCTCGGCAACAGGAGTGCCGCGCTTTTCTAAACGCGCGCGCAATCGGCCATAAGTTTGCGCTGCGGCGAAGTCAAATGGAATTATTTCCAAATTTGCCCAAGCGATCGTCTCGATTTTGTGAAGGAGCTCTTCGGCATTTGCCATTCTTGATGCGCCGAATGTCATCTCGCCAACCGTGATGGTACTCGTATATTGATCCTCGACGGGCACGCTCGCAAGTCGGCGAAGCAAGGCCAACGAAGAACGCTTCTTGAGCGGGTTACTTACGATATCGGTATCGAGGAGATAACTCACTCTAGATCCACCTCACGATCCACTGCTGTTGCGCGCATGGCAATCACAGAATTGATGGACTCTTCCCAGTCGTCAAAGTCTGCGAGAATGCCAACAGCCGCGAGCAAGCCTCGCTTTGGCACGGTAGGCCCCTCCAAGCGGGCTAGGTCATCCGCGCTTACAATCGCCGCGACAGGGCGGCCTCTCTTCCTAATGAGGAAACGCTCCTTGCCAAATGCAGCACGGTTCAACAGTTCAGAAAGCCGGCTCTTGGCTTGCGCGACATCCATTGATTGAGTCATTGCAGCCTCCTGATTCTAAGAATTATTACGGTCATTATACACTTTATAGTCAATATGGTCATGTCGCGGTCTACAGAAGATGCCGCTCTAAATAAGTGCGATAAAGCCGGCATCGCGGGCGAACCTCACTTGCCGAGTCTCCGGCCATCACTCCCGCGCTTCGCAGCCTATAAAAACTCTCCGATGTAGGGCAAGGCTTGCCTCGTAAGATTCCGCGGACAACCTCGGTCAGCTCTTTGTCCTGCGAGAGTGAGACCAGGATGCGGCGCAGGTGATCGCCGAACAATCCTTCGTCGCGGTCCGCCTGGGCTTCGAGAGCATCGATAGACATGTTATGGGCGACCATCTCATTGAGTCCCCGCTGAACCAGATACGGCAGCCCGCTGACAAGCTCGTAAAACCGTGCGACGTCCTTTGCGCTGCGCAAGGGTGTTCCATGCCGTTGGTTCAGCTCCGACACCTGATCGACGGTAAAATCGCCGAGCGTCAGCCTTGTTCCGACGTTGAACGGCGATTGATTCAGGTCTGAAATGAAAAGATGCGCTTCGGTTGCATAAGCGATCGCCAGCGTCATGCGAGACCAGGGACCGGTAGGATCGAGCGAGCGGCGATTGTGCCACGACCGGAACAGCCCGAAAACCTCGCTGCCGAAATCGCACGAAAACAGGCGGTCTACCTCGTCCATTCCCCAGACCAACGGCTCGGTAAACGATCCCAGGACTTCCTTCCGGATGAAGCGCTCCAGGTTCATGTTCGCTCCCCGCCGCTCGTTCCAGACGTCTTCCGGCATCACGTTCAGGTCAAGCTGGTCGGCCATGGTTTGCGCGAGTGTCAAGAAAAGAGTGTCTGGCGATGCCAGATGGACGTTATTTAGCGTCTGAAAGTCTGTCATCACAACTTTGGCGCCTGCCTGGCGGGCCTGGTGAAGCCCTCGGGCTAGTAGGGAGGTCTTTCCCATCTGCCGCGCGCCTTTGACCAGGACAATACTGTCCTGGCGCGCGATAGCTGTCGTGAACTCATGGTCGGTTGCTCGAACGATGTAGAATTCAGAGTCGAGCGGAACTGCTCCGCCTACCGGTCGGGGACGGTGCTCGGCAACCGACGCCCGAGGGGGGTTTTTCAGGGCGTGGATGATTTCGACCACAAGCCTGGCATCGTCCGCGGAGCCTTGCCAGAGAACGTAATTGAGAGGATTGAGGATCGCGGCAAGAGCGCTGCGCTCCGGGAGCTGGCCGGTGAGATTGATTCGCACCGGCAATATCCGCGGGCGGCCGTTTTGCGTCTGGGATGCCTTATGGGCGGTCTCGAGCTCGTATTCGAGCATTTCACTCTGGATCGAAGACTCGGACAGCAAGGGAACGACGGCATAGGAGCCTTTGACCTGCCGCTCGATCTCAGTCGCCCATTCGACCCCGATGGCCAGATGCCGGTCCACAAAGACTTTGAACCCGGCTAACACCATCTCTGCTTCCAGCAGCCTCAGCAGCCGCTCATCCGGCTCAGCGTTACGTTTGTAGAGGATGGCAACCTGCGGCGCATCCGCGGATTTCGAAGTGGACGCCGGGGCGCCCGTCAACTTTATGCTCGCCGGAGTGTCGGGGTTACCCGCGACGTCACGATGTAAGCTAAAGAGATGCAGCTTTGTTCCGTGCTTGACTTCACATTCGCCAAGCTCAGTTAGGCTTGACGCCCAGATTTCGAATTCGCGCAGCACGTCGGCGCTGCTCTTCGAGACCAGAATATGGCCCGCATCCCCGCAATCCATCACCCGCTGGGCGATATTGATTCCGCTGCCGGTAACATTCTCCTTGCCGTTGATATCCGATACGCGCGAAACAGGACCGCTATGGATTCCCATGCGGAGCCGCAGGTTTGGAGTATTCGCGATCGCCTCGGCGATCTCGATGGCACATTGAAACGGCGCAAGAGGATCGCGGAAGAATAGCAGCGCCATGCCGTCGCCGGTATCCAGGCGGATCAGCTCATTTGTCGACTCTGCTTGTTTGAACTCCGGTGTATCGCGAACACACGTCCTCAGCTCGCCGGCCAACCTCGCCTGCTCTTCCATGGACATGCGCGAATAGCCGACGATGTCCATGAAAAGGACGTGTGCAACCTCCGTCCGGACCCGATTGGTTTCTTTACTCATTGTGTGTGCGGATAAGTGAATTGCGGGCTGAGCCGTGACATGGAACCGCCAGTGCTCAAACCCGGCTACATGTTGCCGATGGGATCATTCAGCTTATTCGCCAAGTAATTCGACTGCTCCTTCGGTCCGGGAGTGAAACTCACCTCAGCACAAGCGCGAATTATTCCACACGGCTAAGCCGCGGCTGTGCGCAGGTCTGATTCCGTAATGCCCTGAACATCGAGCATCCGCCGCAATCTTTGCCTGGCACGGCTGAGCGATTGCTCGATCGCGTGCGGGGTCCGCCCTAACGCGGCTGCGAGCTCGCGCGCCGATTGGCCGTGCATGTGATGCCGAACCAATAGGTCTTGCTGCTCCGGAGCCAATTTACCCAGAAATGCCGCCATGCGCGCCCAGCTTTCCGCGCGTATGAAAATCGACTCGGGGCATTTCACATTGTCTGCCGCGCGTTGGGGAACGAGCTCTGAGATCGGAACGGTGGGAAACCGAGCCTCCAATCGGGAATTTCGAATTCCGGATTGGAGGAACCATACGGCGTGATTACGAGCGCAGCAATGGATCCATCCGAAGGACCTGGCAGTGATTCTTGCGCGAACCTGGCGCTCCCGGCACAGAAGCATATGCTCGACGAACATAATCTCACAATCATCCAGATCATCCGGCTGGACTCCTTCGCGCTCTGCGTGGCGGCGTCCAAGAAGGGCCAAGTAATCGATGAGCTCGTTCAAGTCCAAGCTTGTCGGCTTGGCATAGGAATTCCGACGCTTTGTTTTCTTCAATCCAAACACCCCCGGAGTTGATTTTGAGCCGGCCCTCGCGCTAGCGCATTCGTCCGGCTGAAGCTCCCGATCGGCGCGCTGGGACAGGGCGCAATAAGCCGGCTCGCGCCATTTTAAACAAACCACTCTAAAGGCATCCTCAGGATTTCGGCTTTTTTCTGTAAAAATGGCACACGCTCAGAAGATAATCGAGGGTGTGCCGAGTATTTTGATTGTTCCCGAGGTGGCTTGCGCTGGGAGACCGGTTACATGTCAGCTCCGATCATTACCGTGCCGCAAGTTCGCCAATTCGCCGAATTGGAGAGGTCTACGCCGTCCTCTGCCGAATAGATTTGAACTGTGACTCCGGAGCTGACGCTGTTCGTTGCAAACGAGAATGTGTGGGTCGTCGAGCTTCCAGGCGCGAATGTATATAGGTACGGCCAGGATCCGCTCGGCGAAACGACTGCCTCCGGATGGTCGCACCCGATCTGGATCGTTCCCCCGCCCGAAGGGATCTCATTGACTTCGATGGTGACCGGTGCATTGTCCACTCCCCCGATCAATGCGAAGGTAGAGAGGCTCATGTAGATTGGAAGAATCTGGCCCCCAAAGACCGCACTGGACTTCTGAGGTTTTACGAGGACGGCCGAAGACCTTGCGGAAGGCGCGGAATGACGGACAGCATGTGCGATTCCGATAAGCCAGAGAGGTGTGCTGGCGATTAACAGCGCAGCGACGGTCAAATTGCGACCGATGCGGAAGGAAAAAGCGGTGCAGCAGTTAGTTCTTCCCGTGACGGATTTCATGAGATGGCCTCCAATGTGTCGTTTACAGCGATTGATCGCTATGACGACATCATACAGAGGCCATCCTAAAGGCATCCTCAGGATTTGGCACAAAAGTGGGTGGGAACAACGAAGATTTTAGGGAGTTCAGAAAAAGACGTTCAGCCTTATGCCGCGACGATCAGCGAGTGATTTGGCATTTCGACCCACCCGGGAGCAGCGTCGCGAGATTCTTCAGAAGCATATTCCACGGCTTCTTCAAGCGTCATGCCGCGTCCGAAATTCCAGGCCGCGCGGAAGTCACGCGCGTCCATCGCGCTTTTCAAAAGCTCCAGATCCTGATCGAACATTCTCTGAGATATCGGGCGAATTGGAGTATCCATCGAATCTCCGAGCACGGATCCGGCTGCAAACAATCGCACCGCACGAATATGCTTGCCTTCCTTGCCGGCAATGTTTCCCAGGGCAATTAGGACCGGCGGAACGCCTGATCGGTCGCCCAGCTCCATCCTTACTCTGACACTTTCCAACAGATGCGGATGAGCTTCCCGATGATTGGATTCTCGATATAACGTCTCTCCAAGGTTGTAGTGGAGTACCGCCTCGGCCCACAGGTTGCCCAGTTTTGTCATCAGCGTCAGACTCTGCTCGAATGACGCCCTCGCGATGGCATAATCCAACTGATCGTACGCAACCAGTCCAAGGTTACTCAGTGTGAGCGCAGTTCGCGCCCAATCCTTGAGTTCCTTGTAGATCGCGTAGCTTTGCCGATACAGTGCGGCCGCACGATCCAAGTCGCCCTCACGATGGGCGATTCCCCCGAGATTATTCAATGTCGCCGCAATTCCCCACCGATCCTCCAGCGATTTGCGCAGCTCCAAGCACTCTTCATTTATCCGGCGCGCGCGCGATCGGTCGCCCTGCTCATCGGCAAGGACGGCAATCAAGTTTAATGCGTCAGCCACCCCGGAAACGAAGTTCATTTTCCTTGCAAGGTATAGTCCTTCTTCCGCGGCGCGCTCTGCTTCTCGGTATTCGCCAATGTGATGGTGCATGGCCGCCAGACCGATTTCCGCCTTGACGGTTGCCGGAGAGGGCTGTTCCGGGGCGCCCGCGAGAGCTTGCTGCAGCCACTGCTTTCCTTCTGCCGCATGTCCTCGCGCCGACCAGAACCGCCACAAGGCGCCCGCAATCCGTATCCCGAGCGATTGGCCGGCGAACTTTTCGAGAACGGCGCGCAGGTTATCGATTTCTACATCGAGCTCATCCGCCGCCGGCTGGAGCGACGCTGTCCGGAGGAGCGGCTCCTTTTCCTCAACAAGTTTGAGATAAAAATCCGCGTGTCGAAGCAAGACCGCCTCGGATTCTTCCGGCGCACGACTTAGCGCCGCGAACTCCCGCAGCGATTCGAGCATTCGATACCGCATTGCGCCGTTCCGTTCTTCGGCCGAGATCAGCGACCGCTCCACCAACTCCTCGAGATAATCGAGGGCCTTAGCGTCTTCGGATACGGCGCGCGCGGCTTCCAGGGTCCAGCCGCCGCGAAACACCGAAAGTGAACGGAAGAACGCCTGAGCCGGCTCCGGCAAAAGCCTGTAGCTCCATTCGATGGCGGCGTGGAGTGTATTATGCCGCTTCTCTGTATTGTTCTTCCGGTTGACAAGGAAATCGAAGCGGCGGGAAAGCTCATCGAGTATCTGACGAGGCGCCAGTGCGGACGATCGGGCTGCAGCCAACTCGATGGCTAAAGGTAACCCTTCAAGGCGCTGGCATACGGCGGCAATCGCGTCTGCGTTGCCAGGAGTGATCTGAAAATCCGGCACCACCGCCCGCGCGCGGTCGATAAACATCTGTACGCAAGCGAACTCGATCAGGCGAGATGGAGTGCCTGGCTTCGTGGGGACAGGAAGCGGCTGAACCGGGAATATGCGCTCTCCGGGCACATCGAGAGGAATTCGGGAAGTGCAAAGGCACGTGAGAAGCGGCAGCCGAGTCAATAGTTCCCTTGCCGTTTCGGCGCATGCGGACTTAACTTGCTCCGCATTATCGAAGACGATTAATGCCGGCCGCCCGGAAAAATGCTCTATTACCTGCTCCAGCGGGCATTTGCCCGGGTGCCGCGCCAGCCCGGTTGCTTCATGAACGGCTTCTGAAACATTCTCCGGGTTTGAAACATTTGCCAGCGATACGAATAAGACGCGGCTATCATAACTCCGATAGAGCTCCTTCATTACCTCGAGGGCCAGTCGTGTCTTGCCTGAGCCACCGGTGCCGGTGAGCGTTACCAAGGATTCAGGATTTGTAGTTTTGGCCGAGGCGTCCGCACTCTTTGGCTGGAGGTCTTCGCAGAGCCGGGCGATTTCCGGCTCCCGCCCGAAAAACCGCGTGATAACGAGCGGCAGCCGCGACGAAGAATCGGGCCGGCCGCTGCCTGGCGCCGGAGCTGCTCCGATGGCAGGAGCCGCGGCATCCGGCGCGCGCAAACAAGTCTTGGCGGCTGCTCCGCGCGGCTGCCGGCCGGCGTTCAGTCCGGCCGCCAGGTTCTTCGTACTCTCCGATGGTTCGCGCTCCCAGACCTTGCGCAGCATAACGACCAGGCGTTGATACTGTTGAGCCGCTTCCTCGTTGTGGTTGAGCAGGCGTTGAATGCGAATGACGTTGTGGTGCGCACCCTCCTGATTTGGCGCGGCAGCTACTCCGCGAAGGGCGAATTCCAGTGCGCGGTCCAACTCGGCGCGTCGCTCCAAGATTGCGACAAGTTGATTGTTTGCGCGCAAAAAGGCGATCGCCAACCGCTCCCGTTCCACGGAAACCCAATCCTCTCCGCATCCCGGAAGCAGCTCTCCACGATAAAGTGCAAGGGCACGGATGAGCTTGCCCATGCGGGCATCTTCATCCGCTTCCTGCTTGATCGATCGAAGTATCCGGATGAACTCGCCGACATCCGTGGCAACAGCCATCGGGTTCAGCCGGACGTCGGTTCGTGTGGCGAGGATTACACTGGCCCCTAGAACGTCTGGCGATTCCAACTGGCGGCGGAGTGAATGGAGCGCGGTAGACAGGCAGGCCCGCGCGCCATCGCAGTCTAACTCAGGCCAGATATGCTCGATGAGCGTATCGCGCGAGTGATTCTGATTCAGATGATAAGCGAGATACGCGAGTAGTCCGCCGGTTTTCCTGGTTTGGAACCGGACGAGATCGGCGCCGGCGCGCTCCGCGTGGAGGCCGCCCAATAGTCTGATAAACCAGCCGGTATTCATGCGATTCTGAAGTAGAGTCTAAGGGGTGCGATATTCTTGCCGTCAAATGCGTGCGGACGCTTGCGTTCGAAGCCTTGAGCAAGAAATCATCCGGCGAGGAGAACGGTTCCGGGAGCTCGTCGCACATTATGCAGATATGCACCTGCGTACTTTGTTATCATTCATTCAAGAGGGCTATATTTCCTCCTGCCCACACCTACAATATCCCCGGTTGTACGCTGGAGTCAAGGATTCCAAGATAATTATTGGTCGCGGTTATATAAGTTCATCGCGGTTTCAAATCCCGATCTGAGTGCGCACTCGATTGCATCGACTGCCCGTTCGATCGCAATTTCGATGACTTCCTTTTCCTCGCGCCCGATTTTCCCAAGAACGTGATCCACCATCCTGCCCGCCGCGGCGGAGCCTACTCCGATCCGGATTCGCAAGTATTCATCGGAATGCAGGTGGCGCTCGATCGACTCGAGCCCATTATGCCCGCCGGACGAACCCTGAAGGCGAAGCCGCAGCTTGCCGGTGGGCAGTGCGATATCGTCAACAAGTACCAGGATCTCGTTTGCGGCCAGTTTGTACATACGGGCGATTGCGCCGACCGCTTCGCCCGAGAGGTTCATGTAGGTCATTGGCTTAGCCAGGATCAGTTTCTTGCCTTCTATCGATCCATCGCCCATCACCGAGCGCATCGCGCGCTTTCGAATGGGAATCTTGTGGCGATCCGCAAGCCGATCCAAGACCGCAAACCCGATGTTGTGCCGCGTGCCCGCGTACTCCACACCAGGATTACCAAGGCCCGCGATAAGACGAATCAATTTCCGGAAAGCCTCACTTCCCTGCAACGCTGGATCGGATTATACCCGCAGTAAGAAAAGCAGAAACAGTTGGCGTATCGTGTATAGGGGCGAATAATTCGTGCAAGGATTGGGTTTCCCGGTACGGCTGACCGCTCGAATTATTCGCCCCTGCAACTGGCCGCTCTTCACGTTTACACGAACTGTGAACAGTTACGAAAAGCAATTCGAACGAGGTAATTGCAAAACTCGACAAAGCGTACGTATCCCGTCATCCTGAACGGAGTGA
>JBGPOG010000157.1:0-8594 GCA_041487935.1 Chthonomonadia bacterium
CGCCCAATCATCGACGCCTCCGGTTGGACCCAACGAAGCAAGACGGACATCACGGACATTCACGATTACGGCAACGATCTCAAGAAGCACGCTCATCCCCATCCGAAGGTCACCTGGATCGGCGAATACGGCGGCGTGGCCTTGCCGATCGAGGGCCACACCTGGGTTAAGGGCTGGGGGTATCAGTCCGTCAAGACGCCGGACGAGCTGGTCGCCAAGTATCGATTCCTGACCGACCAGATCAATAACGGCCCCGGGCTTTCCGGCTTCGTCTATACGCAGCTCACCGACGTGGAGCAGGAGCTCAACGGCCTCATGACCTACGACCGACAGCCAAAAGCCGACCCGGCGAGGTTTGCGGCAGCGAACAATGCAAGGATGTCAGCTTCAAAGTAGATCCTGTCTTGAACCATGATTAAATTGATTTTGGGATTACCATGATTGATACGGCAGCAATATTCATGGTAATCATATAATCCGATAAATCATGGTTCAAGACAAAGGAGCATTTCAGTCTTGGAATTCGCAACTCGTGCCATACACGCCGGCCAGGAGCCTGACCCCACAACCGGGGCGACCGTCACGCCGCTATATTTGACCTCGGTCTTCACGTACGACGAGATCGGCAAGACCAAAGGCTACGACTACGGCCGGCACGGAAATCCGACTCGGACGGCGTTTGAAACCTGCCTGGCTTCACTTGAGGGAGCCAATCACGCGCTGGCCTTTTCGAGCGGTATGGCGGCGATCGATGCGGCGATCCGACTGCTAAAGCCCGGAGACCACCTGCTGCTCGCGGAAGACATTTATGGCGGCACGTTCCGGTTGGTGGAAGAGATCACGCGCCCGGCAGGTATCGAGGCGACCTACGCGGACGCGTCTGACCCCGGAGTTTTCGCGGACGCTATACGCCCAAATACCAGGCTCGTCTGGATCGAAACGCCGACCAATCCCCTCGTCCGGCTAGCCGACATCGCGGCGATCTCCGATTTGGCCCACACTCGCGGAGCGCTGGTGGCAGTGGATAATACGTTCGCCACGCCCTATTTTCAAAACCCACTCGCGCTCGGCGCGGATATCGTGATGCACTCGACGACCAAGTACCTCGGCGGGCATTCCGATGTCGTCGGCGGTGCGCTGGTCGTCAACGACGGCGGGCTGCGAGACCGCCTCTACCTGACGTCTCGCGTGGCCGGGGCCATTCCGGGTCCGTTCGATTGCTGGCTGACTCTGCGCGGATTGAAAACCCTGGCCGTACGGATGCGGGAGCACGAGCGCAACGCGACGGCAATCGCAAAATGGCTCGAAAGCCACCCCGCAGTCGAGCGCGTACACTATCCGGGATTGGAATCGCACCCGCAGCATACACTGGCGAAGCGGCAAATGTCAGGATTCGGCGGAATGCTCGCGGTGGATCTAAGGGGCGGTGGCGAGGCGGCGGCAAAGGTCCTAAATTCTGTCAAGGTCTTCACCTTGACCGGAAGTCTCGGCGGTGTTGAGAGCATCATCAGCTACCCAGCACAGATGTCGCACATCGCGCTTGCGGCGGAGGAGCGATATCGCCGGGGTATCTCCGATGGCGTCCTAAGACTTTCGGTAGGAATAGAAGATGAGAAGGACCTGATCTCGGACCTGGACCAGGCGCTTCCGGTAGCGGTTTAGGACAATATGGCGGTGCGGTCATTCGGTCGTTTTGTCATCTTGGCGCCTGGTCACCCGGTCATCCTTTCGTCCTGTCCTAATCGAAACCGCCCCCTAACCCACCGCCGCCAAGCCCTCCACCCATCCCGCCCGGCCGCCCGAGTTGGGATTTTGCCACGCCGAGTGCGAACATGAGCCACTTCTGCATTCCCAGCAGGCCCACAATCGTGAAGAGCAGGTGGATGACCCCGGAAATCGTGCTCCAAAGGATGCAGATCCTACCGACTTCCTGCCGGCGCCGGTCGTCGCACATCACGAACGCGAGCCCAATGGGCAGTCCGAAGTACGGCATCAAGAGTCCTAGCCAGAACGCCGCCCGGTTGGCGGCTGCGGGGTTTCCGGAAGCGGCAATTGCCGTTGCAGCCATGGCCTGCATGCCGGCAAAGCGGTCGTTCCCAGAAGACTGCGCATATCCGGACGGTGGCGCCACGGTAGAATAAGACGACTGCGGCGAGGGCATCGCGGGTTGCGGTGGCGCCCCCGTTACGAGAGAAGCTCCACACTTCCAGCATACCGTCACCGTATCGAAGTTGTTAGATTGGCACCGAGGGCAGTTTATCCTGCCCGAACGCTGGGCCATAGATGAATCCTTTCACGCCGGTTGGGAGCGGGTTCCACGGCGGCGGTCCCGTTTCCTGCCGGGCGGCGCGACGACGGTGGACGATAGACGATTGACGATTGACGATAGACGCCCAAAGCCAGACGGAAGTAGGCAGCAAGCAAGGGTTAATCGTCCATCGTCCATCGTCCACACGCGGTATAATGTCGTGCAAGGGAGGAATTGCTCGTGAGACGATGGATAACGCTTGCCACAGTTCTAATTGCCATTCCAGCCGCCGCCGCACCGGACGATAAGACGGCAGAACACCCGGCGGTGAATGCAGGCCGGCCATCACGGATCCGGCCGCGCTTACCGCTCCCGGATGGCTGGAGACGGAGATGGGCGCGCAATCCACCCTGAACCAGACTCACCAGCTCTGGACGCCCGCCCTCTTCAAATTGACAAGCGGCAACAAAAGGCTTCAATTCAGGCTGGCTAACGACGGTTACAATCGCCAGCAGGATGGGGCCGGCGGGCATATCGACGGCATTGGGGATACATATGCGGCTCTGCAATACCTTGCAGCCAAACAAAGTGCGCGTGCGTGGGATATGTCCGTTCGTGGAACCGTAAAGCTGCCGGGCGCAAGCGGCCGTCGCGGCGTTGGGACGGGAAAGGCGGATTACGGTTTCCTGCGGCTCGCCGGCAAAGACATGGCGCCCGCACTTCACCTGGATGCGAATCCCGGTTATTCTTCGCTCGGTCGCCCCATTGTTGGGGGCTTCGATAATCAGGCGTTTGCGGCTCTATCCGCCACAATCCTCATTCCGAAGTCGAAATGGGGATATACTAATGAAATCGTATGGTTTAGCGCCGTTCCCGGCGTTGGAGACCAGGTGACGACGGTGCACGGGCTGACCTATTCCGTTCGGCCGTGGGATGTTTGGGACGCAGCCTCACAATTCGGCATCACCCGCGATGCTCCACGGTGGCAGATTCTTGCGGGACGAACTTTTTTTGCCGCCAGGCCGTTCTAATTTCAGACACTCGCTCGCTTTTGGCATGAATCTTGCAATCTTGGGAGTCGAGCGGGATATTAACCACAACACCGTGGAGAATGGTTGGTTTTCGGAAGGATTCTGCGGATTGTGATTTGGTATTGAGAACTAGTGTAGCGTCTCAATATTGCCCTTACAATGCGAAGGAAATGCAGATTCCTCGCAAAGGCGGCTCGGAATGACGGTTGCGCGACGTTGTTTTCTTTGTAATGACGTTATTGAGACACACCACTAGCGGTTCGTATATGCCTGACTTGCAGGCAAATTGAAGCACGCTGAGCGAAGCTCAGAAAAAGCAATATAAGCTTTGTCATTGCAGCAGCAGCCGTCCAGTTAGCGCACGGGACTAGCTTGACGGAGTTGGCGCAAGAAAGGAATTACGAAGTAAATGCACGGTATCCGCAGACTAGCTCACTACCCTTTATGCTGGGTCGGTATGCATCAGGCGCCGCCTCCACGGTATCCGCATGGCCCCATCGTTGCTGACTGTAAGTGTTGCGGGCGCACCACCTATTTTTACGGCCTCTCGGTATACGGGGTAAGCACGGTTCCCGTGCTGATGCCGGCCATGATGAGGCCGTTGGCCAATCTTTCCGCCTAGTTTCGCGAAGCCGAATGAAAAAAGGGCGCCCGTGCGGGCGCCCTTTTTCTTATACGGTAGCATGGAGCCAATCGGCCGCCTGCCGCACTGATGATGAGCTTTGCGTTCAGCGATGTACCGCTACCAGTCCCAATCAGAACCAACAACCGAAATTATCCAATCACTTGAGGAATTTGCAGAATAACGCAAATCCGTCATGCTGCAAGCATCTGCTTTTAGACCTGCTCAGGGCAACCTGTGAGATCAAAAACAGATCCTTTCAGGATGACGGGTTACAGTGACTTGTCGAGTTTTGCAGCCACCTCACCCAACCACCCAATTCTCCAACAGCTCAAGGCCGCGCATCGCGCAGCGATCTCAGGATTGACTGCACGGTTGTTGTAGCGGTCAACAGCTTGTTACCAAGAAGCGCTTTTGGGCCGATTTTCGGAACCGCCTCCCATGCTGATTCGGCGATCTGAGTTTCGGCAACGAGCCGGTTGGAATCTTCTACAATTTTGCGCCAGACGGCAAGGTTGTCCGCCCGTTTGTCTCGAGGAGTTACCGTCCTCCGGATCGGAGCCAATTCCTTGTCCAGTTTTTTCAGCGCCGCCAGGTATCCGGTAATCCTGGAATGGTACGCCGCAGGGGATTCTCCAGGCCTTTGCTTACCCGTTAGCCCGCTCAAGTCCATCAGAGCAGTGGCGCATTCCGCAGCGATTTCATTGATGCGGTGCTGGGTGAAGGGCGGCGATTGCCGGGCTCGTGAACTGGTGATGAGAAGCATACAGGCAACGGCAAGAATATATCTTCTAGAGTTTCTGAGCTTCATCTGTGGTCCGCACGGCTTCCGCGATTCGACCGATCCGAATGCCGTTGTATTCTCCCTATCTATGGAGCTATAATAACCGGGCTTTCAGCCCGCCATTATTATAGCGGTCATTTTGACGAGGAGTGATCAGTTGTCAATAATCAATAACCAGAGGATGCCAAACTGATTACTGGTGACTGGTCACTGATCACTGAAAGGTAACGGAGGGGCAAGACGTGAGCGGTCAAGCAGATGGGGGCGCGCCGCAGGTGGCGAAGGGGCTGGAAGGCATTGTCGCCGCGGCCACACAGATTGCGGAAGTCGATGGGGAGCGCGGCCGCCTCACGCTGCGTGGATACGACGTAAGCGAGCTTTCCGGACGCGTTACTTTCGAGGAGGTCGCCTATCTGCTCTGGCACGGAAAGCTGCCGAACAAGGCTGAGATCGACGATCTCCGGTCTGAGATGAGCGCGGCGCGGGAGCTGCCAAAACCGGCGCTCGAAGCCTTGCGGCTGCTCGCTCCCCATGCCTCGGGAATGCACGTTCTCCGAATGGCAGCGTCGATGCTGTCCATCGGTGATGCGGAACCAGACAGTCTGGACGCAGCCTCCAACCGCAAGCGCGCCGCCCGGCTGCAAGCCCAGATGCCCGCCCTCGTTGCCCATGCTTACCGGATCAAGAGCGGCAAAGACATCGTTCATCCAAAGCCGGAGCATGGCCTGGCAGAAGGCTTTCTCTACATGCTCGAAGGCAAAGAGCCGGATCCCGCCAGAGTAGACGGCCTGAACGCCTATATGGTGGCCGTCAGCGAGCACGGACTGAACGCCTCTACCTTTACCGGCCGGGTGGTTGTTTCTACCGACTCCGATATGGTCTCGGCACTGACTGCCGCCATCGGGGCGTTAAAGGGGCCGAAGCACGGCGGCGTTCCCGGTCCGGTACTCAAAATGATGGAAGCGATCGGCACGGTAGACAGGGCCGAGGCGTATATCCGAAAAGAGATGAGCGAAGGCCGGCGCATCATGGGATTCGGCCATCGCGTTTACAAGGTCAGGGATCCACGCGCGGCGCTGCTCACCGATGCGGCCGAGAAGATGGCGCATTCCACCGGCGATCGCTCCCTGCTCGACCTGACGAAGGCCGTCGAGCAGACGACCGTCAAGGTTCTAGCGGAGCTGAAGCCTGGCCGCGATCTCTACGCAAACGTGGAGCTTTTCGCAGCCCTTATCCTGCACGCGGTAGACGTACCCTCCGAGCTGTTCACGCCCGTCTTCGCAGTTGGCCGGACTTCCGGTTGGACCGCCCATATGATCGAACAACTCGAAGACAATCGTCTGATTCGCCCCGCCTCGATCTACGTTGGGCCGAGGGATCTTAAGTGGAAACCGGTTGAGGAGCGGGAATAGGAACGAGCAGGGCGAAGTGTGGAAGTGTGTGAGTGTGGAGGTCGCCCAGTGCGACGTCCCAACAATCGCATTCGGCGCGAGTTACTATCGGAAGGCTGCTCCTGCGGGAATTGAAATACGTAACACCAGAATCCATTCAGACGGAACGGGGCCCGTCCTCGATAGACGGGCCTCTTGCGCATGTCGTTAAGGCTATTCTACTCCAACACGTGCAACTGGCTCGGCGGCCAGTAGCACATCAGCGCTTTGGCTTCGACATTTATGAGCGGCAACTCTCCCCAGTATCGTGAGTCGTTGCTCTGGTCCCGATTGTCTCCAAGAACGAATAGCATTCCCTCGCTTACGCGATGCGGGCCAAAATCCCCGTGCGCGGCCAGCATCTTGTATGGTTCCTCTTGCCGCCTGCCATTCACCATAAGTTTGCCCCGCCGGATCGCAACTACGTCGCCTGGGAGCCCGATCACGCGCTTTACGTAATTCTTGCTCGGATCGGCGGGATACTTGAAGATCACCACGTCTCCACGGTCCGGTTCCCGGAAAAGATAAGGCACGTGGCTGGCGAGGACCCGCTCCCCGGTCTTCAGGTTCGGCTCCATGCAACTGCCGTACACATAAAAACCGCGCGTGCCGAAGACGATCATGGCACAACTGGCCAAAAAGACATAGGTAGAATAACGCCCTATCCGGGCGAATGAACGTCCAAATCGAGTCTGCAAGGAAAGCCCTCGCTGCGGGTGATACTGCCAGCTACGGGGTGGCGCACGCCCACGGTCATGCCGGCGCGTCCGTGAGCCGGCGGATCATCAAACCAGGTACAGCAAGTAGGGGCGAATAATTCTTGCCCTACTAGTGTTGGGGAGCGAAAACTCTACTAAGAATTATTCGCCCCTACGTCCCACCTGCCTGCGCGCTGCGCAGCAGCGGGAAACCGCGCTCTTCTCGCTGCTTCAGGTAGCTTAAGCAACACTTTCGCGAGAGCGCTCGAACGCGGTTGATATAGCTGGCCCTCTCGGCCACCGAAATGCTTCCGCGCGCGTCCAGCAAATTGAACACGTGCGAGCACTTCAGGGCGAGGTCGAAGGCGGGATAGACCAGGTCCTTCTCGACGATGCGCCGGCTCTCTTTCTCAAACATCTCGAAGAGCTGAAACAGCATCGGCACTTCCGCTTCGTCGAAGTTGTAGACCGAATTCTGGTACTCCGAATCCTTCTCCGTCTCGCCGTAGGTGGTCCCGTGCGCCCACTCCATGTCCCAAACGCTATCGACCTTTTGCAGGCAGCAGGCCAGCCGTTCCGTACCATAGGTTATTTCGGCAGAAACCGTCTTGCACTCTACCCCTCCCATCTGCTGGAAATAGGTAAATTGCGTAATTTCCGTTCCGTCCATCCAGACTTCCCATCCAACGCCCGACGCGCCCAGCGTCGGAGCTTCCCAATCGTCTTCCACAAAGCGTATGTCGTGGTCTTCCAACGGAATGCCGATGGCGCGAAGGCTGTCCAAGTAGAGATCGACGATGTTCTCCGGCGAGGGCTTCATGATAACCTGGTACTGGTAGTAGTGCTGCATCCGCATGGGGTTCAGCGCGTAGCGGCCATCCGCCGGGCGGCGGGACGGCTGGACGTATGCAACGTTCCAAGGCTCGGGACCGAGGGCGCGAAGCGTCGTCGTAGGCGCGTTCGTGCCCGCGCCTACCTCCACGTCGTAAGGCTGCATGATCAAACACCCCTGCTCCGCCCAGAAGCGCTCGAGGGTGATCAAAAGGTCTTGAAAGGTCATCGATGAGAGATTTGTTCGTGCGGATTTCCGTCCCGGCAAGGGGCTGCGGGTGGATAAATATGATACCGGAAATTGTACCGGGGTGCAAGCGCGAGTCCGATCTTATTGATTCATTTGACGAATAAACAATTGCCGGGATATACTTGCACAATAAGAAGCTAATTGGAGGTACTGTCGCGATGCCTGTTGTTGTGAACATACCGGACGATATCGCCGAATCTGCAAATCGAATTGCAAAGAACATGGGCATAACGACCGAACACTTGCTTATAGATGCCCTACGTGCCCATTTTCCACCGATCTCCGATGCCCTAAGAGATGAATTTGACGCGTTGGAACGAGCTTCCGACGAGGACCTCGCCCGCCTTGAACTTAACTGAACCCAATGACTTGCCGAAGCTGCGGATACATACTCGCTCCATTCGAACAAAGCTGCCCTAAGTGCGCCAGGCTTGCGCGCTCAGCGCACGCACACGCGCAACCGGGCGCACAGGGCGCGCCAAGCCAGATTGGCGGAAGCCTCCCTTATAAGATCTGTGCCGCCTGCGGCCAGCCGGCTGTGCTCGAAATGCCGGCCTGCGGCCGTTGCGGGCGGCCCTTCGCCATCTATCCCAACCGTCGAAAAGCAAAAGTCATCTCAGGTGTGATTGCCGGCGTTCTTCTGGTGTGTCTTCTGGGATCGCTTGCGTTCCTGCCGGGGAGGAAACAACCTGGCGGTCAG
>JBGPOG010000158.1:0-8582 GCA_041487935.1 Chthonomonadia bacterium
AGTGACAACCGGTTCGTAAGTGTTCACAATTCGTGTAAAACGCTGATCGGCCGCGCCTAGGGGTGAAGCATTCGGACGACATAATGTATCGGAACCCGCCAACCGTTAGCCCGAATGCTTCACCCCGACCCCACGGATCGTGAACTGTTACATCAGTTTGGAGTACTAGGCCGGTCACTTGCCGCCGAAAACCTGCAGTATGCGGGCAATCACATTGGTGGTCGACTTGCCTTCGACTAAGGGCATGATCTCGATCCGGCCTCCGTATCTCCTCACTATTTCGGCCTCCGGCAGATTCTCTTCACGGTAATCGCCGCCCTTGGCGTGAACATCCGGACGGACGACCTCGATCAATGAATCGGGTCGTGATTCATCGAATACACAAACATAATCAACCGCTTCGAGTCCTGCCAGCATCTCCGCCCGGTCGGCTTCCGGCGCCAGCGGCCGGTTCTCGCCCTTGAGCGCCCGAACCGACGAGTCACTATTTAACCCCACGACGAGCAAATCGCCATGAGATCGCGCCTGAGCGAGATATCGAACGTGGCCGACGTGAAGGAGATCGAAACAGCCGTTTGTGAACACTATCTTATCGCCTCGCCGCCGGCGCCGCTCCAGCGCCTGCGCTAAAGCCTCCCGTGTTACAATCTTCTCGGACATGCGAATCGTTTCGCCGCTGTGGAGGTTTAGTCCTCCGAAGGGGTATTGCGTTGGTCCGCCGTGAGGTAGAAGGGTCACTCAACGAACTGTGCGGGCAATCGCTAGAAGCGTGTTCTCCGGCACATCGCCTACCATGCTTAATGTGCGCCCGGACCCTCCCCATGATACGAGAGTGAATCTCGATTCGTGTGTGATGGTGCCGTTGGCGCCACCGATCGTTACGGAACGTGCTGCCTGGCCTTCCCCGGGCACGACCGCGGAACCGATTACCTTGATCAATGAAATCGCCACTATGCCGTCGGAGTATTGTAGGTGCAGCCCCGGCATTCCCTTCGCGTTCACCTGGCACGCGCTCTGAAGGGCGAAACCTCTGCCGAGTGTCTGCCCGATTTGCCCCCATTCGCGCACGAGCGATTGTATTTCATTTCGGTCTGTGAGCGTTCGCTGATCTCTCTTAGCCACGATTCGAGCGTTCTTGGGCGGGTGAAAGGCAATGGATTTTGTTGTCCTGTTGGGATTGTAGTTGATAATGGAATACGCCGAGGTCCAGTTCAGCTTGCCATTGCAATCATAAGCCTCGCGACGAAACACATGTCCCGTCGCCCGGTCTATCCACCAGCGAAAGCGATTCCGGTCGTTCTGCCGAGGTGTGATTTCGAGGCTGAAATTTGGCCTGCCGGACCCCCGCTCATGATGGGCATCGAGCCGTAGCCTGTAGTTCTTATTTATCAGAGCCAATATACGGTCGACGGAGCCGGTCGATCTGCTTCGATTTGACAAACTACTCCGAACCACGGTCGATTGAACCGGGTCATATTCCCAACGAGTTTTGCCGTCTTCAGTTACAACGCGTCCGGCGGAGCTCCTTGGCAGCAAGTATTCGGTACGCGACAAACCGTTGCCCAGGATTATTTCATGCGTTTCTGTGGCATCGGTACTGTCGCCTGTGGATATGACGATGGTCTGATGGCCTTCGAAGGGGACGCGGCTTTCCGCAAGCAATGCTCGGCGAAGAACAGCGGATGCGTCCGGGGGACGATCGCGCTTGACAGCAGGATTTGACGGATTGGAGGAGATCAGCGCGGCGAGCAAGATGGCGCTAGTCGACATCGAACGCTTTATCGTCCGCCAGGTCCGCGGCATGGGAATCGAAAATGGCGTCGAGGAGGGTGCCCTTATCGGCAAACGGCGACTCTGCTCGCGTGGAGGCGTGCAATGAGATGAGGGCATAGCAGTGAATTGTTTGGGGGGGCGAAACAGTTCCCATCCCGGGCATCTTCGGCGCAGACAAAACAATAACCGCCATTACCAGGGCGGCAGCCGTTCCCCAAGTGGCTGCGCTCCCGATGACGCGAGACACAGAACGGCGCCGCGAAACTGATGCGGCGCGGATGTTCAAGCGGACGTCCGGCCAGAACTCCGGCGACGGCTCGGGATCGGCAAGCGCACGAAGCATTTTGCGCACGGACTGTATCTCGTCCAGGTCTTGCCGGCAGCGCTCACAGGAGGCGAGGTGCGCCCCGACCAACGACGTCTTGCGGATACCGAGGGCTCGGTCCGCATAGGCCGACAGTAGCTCGTTATATTCCTCACACTCCATGTCTGGTGTTTCTCTCAGAGCGAACGCATTTACCGCGAGTACCGTTAGGTCGAAAACCCATCGCAACTTCTAAGCTAGAACCTCACGTATCGCTTAAGCTTGTCTTTCAGGATAGCCCTGCCGCGATGCAGCCGCGATCTGACCGTGCCGATGGGGCACTGCAGCGTCTGGCTGATCTCCTCGTAGCTCAGCTCATGAATATCGGCCAGGATCACGACTATTCGGAACTCTGCCGGGAGCGTTTGGAGCGCCTCTTGAATTGGACCGTCCAGGGTCTTAGCGAACAGTTCACGATCCGCGGCGCCCCGTAAATCGATAATATCGCGAGCAGTTTCCCCGTCAGAGATCGACGATGCACAGGTAAGGGATTCCACCCGTACAGGCGGCTTTGCCCTTACTTTATCCAGATACGTATTCCGCATGATACGGAACACCCATCGATCGAAATGCGTGCCGCGGCTAAACCGCCCAAAAGCTTCATAGGCCTCAATCAGGGCTTCCTGGATGAGGTCCTCAGCGTCGTCCCTATTTCCGGTCAGCCGATACGCGAATCGATAGATCCCAGCGTGGTGCTCGGCGACCAACTCTTCGAACCGTTCTGCCTCGGCATTACGCCGGAGATTGAGAATTGAGATCATTCACGGCGTCCTGGGTCCGGGACGAGCGCGAATCAGAAAGTGCATCCCGCTGCGTTTATCCCATTCAGCGTACGGCATATTCGGAAAGTTCCCGAAGATAGCGCCGTCCCATCCAGTCGATCTGCCAGGACCGGGCGACGGTCTTAGAGCAGCCTCTTCTTGATTGTCGTTCCCTGAGGACTGTCGCCGATCTCATAGCCCATGGAGATCAATCGCTCGCGAATCTCGTCCGAGAGCGGCCACTGCTTGGAGCGCCTGGCCTCGTTTCGCTCGTCGACGAGCGTCTTTACATTCGGTGGTATCTCATCGTCGGCACGTTGAGCGTGGGCGGCGATGTTCAGCCCCAATATCGCGTCAAACTCCGTCCACAGCCTGTAGCTATGATGCCGATTCAATATGCCCACTAACTGCGGTGTGTTCAGGTCATCGGTCAGAGCTTCCAGCGCCTCTTGGCGCGCATTGGCAAAGCGGGCATCGTCTGCCAATGGATCCGCTTCCGGGCGGGCCGAATACACTTTGCGGAGGCCGTTTTGAGCGCCTTCGAGGTTTTCCCAGGCGAATTTCAGTTCAGACCGATAGTGAGCCTGGAGACAGAAATACCGATAGGCGATCGGATTGAACCCCCGGTCGATCAATCGCTGGAGCGTGAGGAAGTTCTCTCCCGACTTCGACATTTTGGCTGTTTCGCCGTTCCCGCTATCGCCTGACTCCGGCTTTGCGATAATCAGGAACTCGTTGTGAAGCCAGTAACGAACGAAAAGCTTTCCGGTGGCGCATTCGCTCTGCGCGACTTCGTTGGTATGGTGAACCGGAATGTGGTCCACCCCTCCGCAGTGGATGTCGAACGTCTCCCCAAGATATTTCATACTCATTGCGGAGCATTCGACGTGCCAGCCCGGATAACCGCGGCCCCACGGGCTGTCCCACTGCATAAGGTGTCGCGGCTTATCCAGGAACCAGAGCGCAAAGTCGTTCGGATGCCGCTTCTCCCCAAGCATCTCCACCCGGCCGCCTGCGCCGGCCACCAATCCGCTGAGATCCAGCCGGCCCAAATCGGCGTAATTCGGAAATGCGCTTGTATCGAAGTAGACAGCGCCCGGCTGGACGTACGCACATCCATTCGCGATCAGCCGCTCGATCAGCGCGATCATATCCGGGATATGCTCGGTCGCGCGACAAACGACCTCGGGACGCTCGATGTTCAAATTGCCGGCATCCTGAAAGAAGGCGTCCTCGTATTTCCTTGCAATCTCCCAGACGGTAAGGCCCTCGCGCAGCGCCCCCTTTTCCATTTTATCTTCGCCTTCGTCGGCATCAGATTCGAGATGGCCCACGTCGGTGATATTCATTACGTGCGTCAATCGGTAACCGAGGAACTTGAGCGTACGGCGGAGGATATCGTCGAAGATAAAAGCGCGCAGGTTGCCTATGTGGACGTAGTTGTACACGGTAGGGCCGCAGCAGTACATGCCCACCTGGCCTGGCTTAAGCGGGACAAACTCTTCCTTCTTGCGAGTTAACGTATTGTAAACCTGCATTCGGTAAGTTCCAAAGTAACGTTTATGTAGAGAACGGGCGCCGTCCCGTTCTCCGACTGCCGTCCGGTTACGCCGGATTGGAACGGGACGGCGCCCGTTCCCTACGCCCGATCCGTTCCACTGAAGACATCGTCACGACCTTACTTCACCATACGCGAATGTCCCCAAATCAATTTCGCTGGGAGATTCCGTCCGGTTGACTCTCAAATCCGCGAAGAATAGGTACTGCTGCGCCCATCCAGCATAGGGACCGAACCGTTCGCGGAAGAGATCGCCCAGCGTCCCATAGACGGATGGCGTCAGCGATTTATGTTTCAGCTCCGGCCGGAACAGATCGACGGCAATTCGGCGGACGTGGATATCGATCGGCACCGCCTCGTTGTGCCACAGTGCGAACAGGCAGATGCAGTCCGCAATTTTGGCGCCGATCCCGAACAGTCCGGCAAGCTCGGCGTGCGCATGGCGGTACGGCTGCCGCCTGAGACCTTCAAGCCAGCCTTCCGGCTGCGACGCCACGTGCCGGGCCAGCTCGATGACTCTTGGGGCGCGGTATCCCCAGAGGTCGGACCGAAGCGCGCTCTCGGAGGCTTCGGCCAATCGCCCGGCTTCCGGAAACCGATAGAATTTTCGTCCTTCGATCTCCGCGATCGGCTCCCCGTACCGCTCAGCCAGCGCCGCAATCGTACGCGTTATCTTGACGATGGTATTGCACGAAGCGCACAGAAACGAAAAGAACGCTTCGCTCGCGTCCTGGCGGAGAATCCTCATGCCGGCAAACCGGCGTATCGCGCCGGAAATTCTCGGCTCGCGCTCAATCCAATCGCAATAGAGCCGCTCCAGATCCACGTCCAGCGCAAAGTAATTCTCGATGAGCTCCCACCGGCCGGGGATCGGAAACGTCTGCCACCAGAATCCGTCCACCTCGGGCCGCAGATGCACCGCTGCGTCGCCGATCACCCCCCACCAGCCCCCGCCGTCGTCAAATCGCCAGCGAAAGTTCTGGCCGCTGGCCAGGGTCGCGGGAATGTTCAGCGTTCGAGGCGGCACAGCCGCCCATTCGAGTTCGCGCAAGGACATGGTTCGATGACGGAAGTATACCCGATGGAGGGAAGGGGAGGGGGAGCGACCTGGCGTGATGGCGCGGGTTGAGACCCGGCGGCTCAAGTCGCGGCTACGCATGGCGAAGTCCGCCCCATGCGGGCAAGCTTGCGCGGACTCGAGCTTTGCCGTTCGTCACCGCGCCTGATTGGTAGTTGGTCCGTAATTCGATTATCAAAGATCGACGATAACGCTTCCCCGCCGAAACTCTGCCGGCATTGGGGTTGCGGCCAATTTATCGCTTGCTTGGCAAACGCCCGCCCGCGCTCCAGGTTTCTTGCACGCCCACGCTCCAGATTTCTTGCACGCCACGCCCCGCAGGGCATTGAGACGATTTTGGGCGCTCGGGCCGCGACCGTCTCCCCGGCGACAGGCAACAGGGTAATCGCGAATTGGGAGCGCGAGTCGGCTCCCGAAATGCGGACCTGCCCGTTCTAGTTCTGGCGCCGGCCAGTATTGCGCGGTTGTTGCCGCTTGGTTACTCCTTTTGTTTAGCCACTAATGGACGTGAATGGACATTAATGGTTTTGGTGTCGATTCCCTTACTCGCTTAGACGGTGGAAAAGCGGAAAGGGTTACAGAAATATATTGGAATATCTTTGTCGGGTATATTCGGATCGCGCGGGTGGCCTGAAGAAGGCCGATTACGAGTACGCGTACGACGACGAACGGGGTGCGATGATGAGGGGATGCGGTTACAGCCGGCCAATTTGTGCTTGTAATCCGGCAGCCGCGAAAGCGATTATCAATCCGGCAGTCTGCTACTGGAACGTCGGCGCCTGCCTGTCGACGGCCTTGCTGAGATCTACCTTTGTTTTCGGATTCCCCAAGTCTATCTTCCAGCCGTCCGTCTCTTTCTTCAACACGTAATGGTTGGTGACGGACTCTGTTTCCGCGCTTAGCATGAAGTTCGTTGCTTTCCGCACTTTCAACGTCGCGTCCACCTCCCACGTATTGCCGTTATCGGTCGCAATTCCGAACGAGAAATCCGCCAGCCGCGCAGAGAGGCCATACGCCATGGGATATTTGGCGCTGTACGCCGATTGGCTGCCAAAAAACCTCTTCGAGCCTTCCGATAAGTTCAACCACTGCACGCCGGCGTTCCCGCTGTTTACAGCTCTGAGGTAATGCTGCAGCGCGACCTGAGGCGATTTGAGGTAGATTGTGAAGTACCAGAAGGCAGCCGCAACCAATCCGCATCCGATGAGAATAGTAAGGAACGAATCTGAGAAAAACTTCCCGAATCCGGCGCCTTCCCGCTGACGGCGCCTTTCCCAAACCGTATGCGCCATGGCGCGCTCCTTCCCGGTACCAGTGCAGAGGCCTCGAAACGGCTCACCGAAACTGTTCTGTCACTAAATAGTATGGGGCCAAGGGAGAGTGCGTGTCAATTGACATTGGATTCCGGCACCGCAAGCCTTAGGAGGCAAGTCCATGAAGCAGCAAGTCCGTTGACAACCGAGCTATTTGCGACCTATAATCTCATATACCCCGTTTTACCGAAACAACCGCAGCCCCCCGCTGCCGCGATTGTTGAGTGGATTGAGTGGATTCTTTTGGAGGTTGGGAGAGTGGCAAAACAATTCGCTGAGAACTCCATTTCCGCTTTCGCAAATTCGCCGCGAGAAAGTAAACATAGAAATCGTTGACAACCGGCCTATTTGTGCTCATAATTTGGTAACCCCAGCAGGCCGCGCGGACGAGCGGCGCGCACCGATAAGAGAGGTCCCATATTCCTCATGCCAGGAAGTGGTCCGAATGCGAGCAAGCAACAAGGAGAGCCGGACTAATGCCTGCCGCGATTGCCACGACTGACGTTCGGCCGCTGGCCCAGCGGCTTGAGGCATATGGCTGCCCAAGCGTCATCCGCCTCGACGAAAAACTCTCTGCCCCAGAACAGCTCGACTACCTGGACCTACTACCAAAGCAGAGCAACCACACCCCATTACTAACAGCGGTCGCCGAACATCAAGGCACGGCGTTGCTTTACCTCGTCGACGCTTGCGGCGATGCGAAAACCGATGCCGATTCGCTGGCCGAAATCCGTCGGCACCTTGCCAACCGCAGCGACCCGGCTTGGCTCGGCGTAGTGCAGCTCGGGTCGCTGGAGATATACCCGATTGGCTTTCACGAAACCGCCGATACGCGTCCGGTGGAAGTGATTCAAGATGTCAGTGCCACCGCGCCACTGTTCTTCCAGAGCCTGGTGCATGGAACATTCAGCAAAAACGGCCAATTGCGGGATACGGATTACGTCTTCCGCAAAATCTACTATCTGCTCACACAGACCACGAACGAGTTCGTGCTGAAAGAAGGTACTGGTCGCCTCGATGCACTCGAAGTGCTTTCAATGGCCGGTCGTGCGCTGTTTTTCCGCTTCCTCATTGACCGCCACATCGTGCTGGAGGCTGAGCGCGACAAAATCTGCCCGTCTGCGAGCGAGCTCAAAGATGCCTTTTCCTCAGCGGAGAAGGCCGCGCAGACATCAGCGTGGCTTGATTCAACCTTTAACGGTGACTTTCTCCCGCTCATCGACGAGTCTATTCCCGCGGACAACCGCGTGTCGCGCGAGGCGGAGTATCTTCGATTCTACAATCGAACCGAGCAACTGGTTACAAACCGTATCTTCACTCACCTTCATGCGATCCTCCATGGTTGGCATGCCGCTGGCGCTTCTTTTCAAGGAGAACTTGATTGGGGCGACCTCGACTTCGCCCACATTCCTGTGGGGGTGCTTAGTCAGGTGTATGAGAGCTTCAGTCACCGTGTCGACCCGCACATAGCGCGTGATACAAGTGTACACTACACGCCGCGCACCATCGCTTCGCTTATGGTGGATGGGGCCTTCGCTCCGCTGCAAAGCAAAGCCGCCGCAAGGGTGCTGGACCCATCATGCGGTGCGGGCACATTCCTCGTTCTCGCATTCCGCCGGCTCTTCCGCGAGGCGTGGAATTCGGGGCAAGAACGCCCACCGACCTCGGCTATTCAGAACATCCTCTACAACCAGTTGCGCGGGTTCGACATTAGCGAATCCGCGCTTCGACTCGC
>JBGPOG010000159.1:0-8481 GCA_041487935.1 Chthonomonadia bacterium
CACCATGTGAAGCCCGGGACCCACTACCCGGCGACCCTCATTACCACTGGAGACCACGATGACCGCGTCGTACCCGCACATTCGTTCAAGTTCGCCGCGGCGCTCCAGGCTGCGCAAGGCGGAGACGCACCGGCGCTAATTCGAATAGAAACCCGCGCCGGCCACGGCGCGGGCAAACCCACCACAAAGCTAATCGACGAAGCCGCCGACGTCTGGGCGTTTGCAATGAACCGGACGGGGATGGTTTGCAGATTCTAGATTTTAGATTTTGGGCCCCGGGTTCCAGTGTAAGGCGGCCGCTCCAAAATCCAAAATCCAAAATCCAAAATCCAAAATCCAAAATCGTATTACTTTGCCAGGTCCCCGCTCACTTCGGAGATCATGTAGACCTCCCCGCGCTTCTTTAGCACGAAGCTGATGTTGAACGTGCGGTCCTTGCCGTCTTCACCGATAAGCACGTGCGTTCCGTAGACCATCCACGCGCCGCCTGAGGCCGGCTCGACTTTATCCAGCACGTATTTAGATGTCCGCATGTGCTTGAGTGCGTCTCGCGTCGTCTCGATGTAGGTTGCGCCCGCCAGCGGCGTCCTGGAATGGCCCTTCGATTGAAGCGTCAGCGTATCTGTGGGAGAAACGTGTCTCTCCATCCGGGAAGCGTCTCCCGTCCGATAGGCAGCTACGATATCGGCGACGGCCTGCGCCAATGCCGGGTCCTTGTCCAGCGGCGACTTCGCCTTAGGTTTCTGATTCAGGTAGTAAGTGTCCTCTTCTGACTGCGAAGCCTCTTGTGCCTTCTTTTCACGCTCCGCCGCGCGGCGCGCTTCCGCTCTCTGCTGCAGCGGGCTCAACCCGGTCGAACCTAATGCGTTCTGCCGGGAATACACGCCGGAGCCTGGAGCGCCGATTCCATTGTAAGCCTGGTTGAATCCAAAATTATTCTGGCCGAATCCGAATTGAAGGATGCCCCTTTGCAGGTTGGCAAAGTAGCCCGAATCACCGAAATACGCGCCCGGATACCCGCCCAAACCGTAGTATAAGGGTACGTAGCACGGAGCGCCGCTGACGATGATCACCGTGGTGCCGCAACCGTTGCCTGTGCCGATGATGCGGCTTCTCCAGTAAGTCAGAGGATCAGTTGGATGTGGCGAGCCGGTATAGACGACCGGCGGATTCCCAATCGTCTTCGTTCCGGCGTAAGGCGCCGGCGGCTGGAGCGGGCCGGCGTTGACCTGCTTTTCCAAGCCGCTCGTTGTCCCGGGCTGGTTCTGTGTTGCCGGCTTATTCGGCGCATTTTGAGCTACCGCCGAGGAAATGGCGCCGCAGTAAAGGATTCCCGGCACGAGTTTCAGGATCACACGGATGCTGCGTCTGTCGCTAGTCATTCACTATCTCCCCGTGCGGCGGGCGGAACGCCGCATAGTTATCCTCTTATTAAGACGGGTTCAACGAGCGAAGAGTTACTCCGAAACGGGCATTGTGAAAAGTTAGACATACCTGTACCGGCGGGGACCGCCATCGGCACGATGGCCTTGAATACGTACGCGAGAGTAATGTGTGACAAAAATCTTGGGCTATGATTACTGGCGGACACGCCTGTGGAACTATTCCGCCGCCGGATACGAGCCCAGTACCGTTACAAACAGCGCGTGCTCGCGCAGCTGGCTTATGGCCTTGGCAACGTTTGCATCTCGGAAATGGCCCTGGACGTCGATGTAGAAAATATAGTCCCAGTTGTGTACTCGGGCTGGCCGGCTTTCGATCATCGTCATATTGACGTCGTACTTCTCGAACGCCGCCATCGCGCGGAACAGCTCGCCGGAACGATTGTGTACGGAGAACATCACGCTGGTCTTGTCGCGGCCCGTCGGCTCGGGCTCGTTGTATCCGAGGACCAGGAAGCGCGTCCGGTTGCTCGGGTTGTCCTCCGTGTGCGCCACCAGAATCGGAAGGCCGGCGCGCTCGGCAGCGAGGGCGGGGCTCAAGGCTGCAGAGCTTTCTTCCTGTGAAGCCAGCTCCGCGGATCGAGACGTGCTTGAGACTTCGATGATTTCCACGTTTGGCAGGTGAGCGCGAAGCCATTGCCGGCACTGGGCAACAGGCTGCGGATGAGAATAGACACGAGTGATCTCTTCCAACGTCGCGCTGCGCGTCGCAAGGTTGTGCGCAATCGGAACGAAAACCTCGGACACGATTCGAAGGTTCGTCTGCATGAACGTGTCCAGCGTTTCGGGAATAACTCCCGCGAGACTATTCTCTACGGGCACAACTCCGTAATCCGAGCCTCCGCGCTCGACGGCGGTGAATATCTCCGGGATCGAATCCATTGGCGAGAGGTTGGCGGAAGAGCCGAACTTCAGAATCGCAGCCTGGTTGCTGAACGTGCCTGGGGGGCCGAGATAGGCAACTCCCAACGGAGTCTCCAGCGCCAGGCAAGCGGAGATGATCTCGCGGTAGATCGCCCGAACGGCCTCGGGCCCCAACGGACCTTTGTTGTGACCCGTAAGTCGCTTGAATACCGCAGTCTCCCGCTCTGGAGTATAATGTAGGGCACGCGACCGGGTCTTATGGTGGCCGATCTCTTGGGCCAGCCTTGCGCGATGATTCAAGAGCGCCAATATCTCTTCGTCGATCCGGTCGATCTCTTTGCGTAAATCGTTAAGATTCATGGGCACCTCAAAGTTGATGCTTGAAGCGTGATGCGTGAGAAGTGTTTTTCTTCAGCGAACGAGCGAAGTCCTTCGTTTGCGGAAACGTCAAAATTAAACACGAAGACACAAAGAGCACGAAGGGAAACAAGTGAATTCCCAGCATATAATCACCTGAAGGGTTTCTTCGTGTTCTTTGTGTCTTCGTGTTTAGTTTTGTAGTGTCTCCGTGGTTAGTTAGAGGAGTCTTGATGTCAAGAGGTAGATGGTTTGGCAGGCGGGCGCGGAATACGGGCGCCATGGAAAGCGTGCCGGAAGGTATCGCGACCAAGTGCAACAAGTGTGCGGCAATTCTCTTCGCCCGCGACTTCGAGCGCAATCTCAAGGTCTGCACCAAGTGCGGCCACCACCATCGCCTAAATGCTCGCGAGCGCCTGGACATCACCGTGGACGAGAATTCATTTGAGGAGATGGATGGCGGCGTCGCTTCCAAAGATCCCTTGAAGTTCCCCGGCTATGCGGAAAAGCTCGCAAACTCACGTGCGGCAACAGGTCTTACGGACGCGATCGTCACGGGAATCGGGCAGATCGACGGCAGGCGGGCCGTTCTCGGTGTCTCGGATTTTGGCTTCGTCGGCGGATCTATGGGCTGTGCCGTGGGCGAGAAGATCGCGCGGGCGATCGAAACCGCTATCGAGCAGCGATTGCCTGTAATCATGTTTACGGCGTCCGGTGGCGCAAGAATGCACGAAGGATTGCTCGCGCTGATGCAGATGGCTAAGACCTCCGCCGCGGCAGCCGGGCTGGATAAAGCGCGCCTGCCGTACATCGTCGTGCTGACAGACCCCACTACCGGCGGCGTCTTCGCGAGTTATGCCACGCTGGGCGATATTATCCTGGCGGAGCCGGGCGCAACCATCGGATTTGCCGGCCGTCGCGTAGGCAATCAAGACGTGGGCGTTCGTTTGCCGGACAACTTCCAGACCAGCGAATTTCAGTGGGAACATGGGATGGTCGATCGAATCGTGCCGCGCCGCGAGCTGAAGCCGGCTCTCTCCGCGGTGCTCGGCTTCTTCGAGGAGGCAAATGTCCGTGCCGAATAGAGGACAGGACCTCGAAAAGCTTATTTCCGAGCTGGAAGAGCAGATATCCAGCCTGAAGACGCCCGAGGCGAAGGAGCGCGCTCTTGCCGAGGGGATCGATCTCGACGCCGAGCTAGTAAGGCTCGAAAAAGCCCTCCTCGAGGGAATGAAGGAGTACTATGGCTCCTTATCGCCTTGGGGCAAGACCCAGATGGCCCGCCACAAAGACCGCCCTTATACGCTCGATTACATCCGGCTGATATTCGACGAGTTCTTCGAACTCAGCGGCGACCGTGTAGGCAAGAACGACGAAGCCGTAGTCGGCGGCCTGGCCCGGTTGAATGGTGAGTCCGTGGTCGTGATCGGCCAGCAAAAGGGACGCGACTTGAAAGAACGGCAGCGGCGTAACTTCGGCAGCGCCAGGGCCGAAGGATTTCGTAAAGCCTTGCGGTTGGCGAAATTCGCGGAGAAGTTCAACCGTCCGCTGATTTCATTCGTAGACACTCCGGCGGCTGCCGCGGACCTTCAATCGGAGGAGCGCGGCATCAGCGAAGCGATCGCCCGAAATCTGCGTGATTTGAGCGTTCTCGAAACACCGATCGTCGTTGCCATCATCGGTGAAGGCGGCAGTGGCGGCGCGCTCGGGATGGCCGTTGGCGACCGTGTGCTGATGCTCGAGCACTCCGTCTATTCCGTCATACCGCCGGAAGGCTGCGCAGCCATCCTATGGCGGGATCGCGATCGCGCGGATGAAGCTGCACAAGCGCTCAATCTCACGGCGCAAGGCGCCAAATCCCTCGGGATTATAGACGAGATTCTGCCCGAGCCGTTAGGCGGCGCGCACCGGGATCCGCTCGCAACAGCCAACTCGCTCAAGCGATCTCTGTTGAAGCACTTGGGCGCGCTTGGCAAGCTTTGCCCGCAAGACCTCGTTGCTGCAAGACTGGACAAGATCCGTAAGTTAGGAGCGTGGAGTGAGAAATGAGCGTGTGGACGATGGACCATAGACGATGGACGATGGATAATCGCATAGCGTTTTCTGTGCGAGCAGAACACTGCCTCTACAAACACCCGCATTTGGTTCAATCGTCCATCGTCCATCGTCCATCGTCTATCGTCCATCGTCCATCGTCCATCGTCAAGTTCAGGAGTGCCAATGGATAGCGGCGCATTAATTCAAGAACGATTGGCGGAGTATCGTGCGCTCCTGACGCCGTTAACGCGCGCCGAGGACGACATCGCATACGCTCAAAGGATGCTTCATGCCCGCTTCGAGGATGAAATCTGCAATCTCGCCCCGGCGCTCGGCGCCCTTGCGGAAATGCTTCGAGTATCCGCTTTGGACATGCTCCTCGCCGAAGACCGAGTGGCTTTTGTAGAAACTGCGCTAAGCAGAAGCGGACTGACGGCAGATGAAATCAGGCTGCGGTTGGTCGAAGCCAGCTCAACCGCGCGCGAAGACCTCAAACTGCTGGGATTTGGCGAGCGGCTGTAGCCGTCATCAGTAATATTCAATAGTGTTCGAGCATGGGCAGAACAGCTCTCCGAAGCGATTGCCGCCACTTGAAGATGTCCGAAGGACTTAGCGGCCCAGCGGGGTCGCCCGGAAGTTTATCCGGCGCCGTTTTGCAAGTCGATGTTGCCGGGATGCGTCCGGTCCGTCGATAGTGTCGTACTTCGGCTTCTCGTTTAGTAGAGATGAACTATAGACTGTCGGACCGGAAAAGATCGCAGCAACATGACTTCATTCAATCTCCGTATTGATTTAAAGACCCCAAGATACATCCCGGCGCGCGACGCTGTGACAATGCGAAAGAAATTGCCTCGCTCATCACGCGTAACAGAACGCGCTGAAATTTGAAACACGCTATCCATGCCTGCGTTCGATTGAATCGCGCTAACAGCAGGGACGTCCATTGCCGGCCGGATAGCTCAACGAAAGGACCAATATCGGATATGATCCTCGCACTAACCAATCGCTCGTCGTGCCGTATACGGCGAATGGGAGGAGCGTGCCTTGCGCTATTCTCCCTGCCGCTCGTTTCCAATTGCGGGGGCGGCAGCGCGGCGCCCGTGCAGAATGCGAACGGGCTGATCCAACCCGGTCTCACACCGTTCAACAACTCGAGGCAGGCCACTGCGGCGGTTTGCCAGGCCAATCCGCACACCAATGGACGCGCGCGTTGGACGGTCCTTATGTTTATCAACGCGGCAAGCAATCTGCAAGATGATAGCTGGCTGAATGTGGGCCAGATGGCATCCGTCGGATCGGATAGCAATGTGAATATCGTCGTCCAATGGAAGCAGGCCAGCAGCAATCCATTCTTCTCCCAGGCCGGAATCCAGCCTTCGCCGGGCGACACGCCCTCCTTTGTCGGCACTCGACGCTATCTAATTCGCCAACACTCATCAAGCGACGTTCAGCGAATTGAAAGCGGAGATACAACCCCGCTCGACCCGGACCGGCTTGCGGATCCGGCCACAAATGTGATAAAGGTCACAGACCCGCAGGGCACATCCGACATGGGGGATTGGCACGTGCTCCGCGACTTCGTGCAATGGGGCGCCACGAACTACCCGGCCGATCACCTCGCGGTCCTGATCTGGGATCACGGCAGCGCCGCACTATCGGTTCTCGACAATCGATCCGTCCGAGTGACCTCGCAATTAAAGAGGCGAGCGCATTCTAGGTCTGTCTCTTTCGATACGAACACCGGCAGCCAGATCACGACCCAGCAAATCGCCCAAGCGCTTGCGACTCTCGGAACGGGAAGCCTGCAGCGAGCGGACATGCTGATCATCGACTGTTCACTGGAGGGGACCGCCGAGGTGGCCTACGAAGTCAGAAATGCCGCCCGTACTCTGGTTGCATCAGAGGAGAGCCCGCCGGGCGAAGGCCTGGCCTACGCCGACTGGCTCGCCGCCCTCAAGACAAGCGGCAAGAATCCCTGCGATCTGGGCGGCAGCATCCTGAGCACGTTCATCAATCAGTCGATCTACCAGGACAACGTGCATCAATCCCAATTGACGCTATCACTCACCGACTTGACCCAGATGCAGGCCGTGGCGAACGCCCTGGATACGTTCGCATCGAGCCTTAAGACCCACGTGGTCGATTCCGCCACCCAGATCGCGACAGCCCGCGATAATACCCAGCAGTTCGAGTTCTCCGATTACAAAGACCTCTATGACTTTGCCGATCGGATTCGTACCGCGAGCGCGCCGGCGGACCTTAAGAACGCGGCAACGAACCTCGAGCTTGCCCTGGTGAGCACGTCAACCGGTGGAACGCTCGCTTCGGTACACGGGCACGACAGCAGCAATACGCACGCTCGGGCAACCGGCCTGTCGATCCACTTTCCGCTCCCAGGCCAATTAGAGAGCGAATACGATACTCTGGCCATTTCCAAGAGCGGCGCCGCGCCAAACTGGGACCAGTTCTTGAGATTAGTGACCCGCTAAACATATGCACCGCATACGCACTTGATGTCGCAAGGGCGCGGTGGCGCGCCTATTGTCTCCTCCGCAATTTCCAGCGGCCGGCTTGCGAAGGACCCGAATTCCGTCTACTTTGTGCTGACTTCTTCCGACGTGACGGCGAGCTCGGGGTTCTGCACTCAGTACTGCGGCTGGCACACCCACGGAACGATATCCGGAATCGACATCAAGTACGCGTTCGTAGGTAATCCCGATAGGTGCCCGTCGGCGTGTGAGCCTCAGACCACCGGATCGAACGGAAATGCGGGCGCGGACGGCATGGCGTCGATCATCGCGCACGAGATGGAGGAGGCGGTGACCGATCCGGACCTGAACGCATGGTTCACCAGAAACGGGGCGGAGAATACAGACCTGTGAGCGTGGACCTTTGGCACTTTGTCCACCGCGAGCAACGGTTTTAAGTATAATGTGACCCTTGCCGGGCATCAGCATCTGATCCAATAGAACTGGAACAACAACAACGATCGCTGCGCAATGAGTTGCCCATAGCTTGGGCTGCCGGTGCGTTCCTCGCAACCGTTTTTGGGTGAGCTAGTGGCCCGTGATATCAACTGCTGCAGCTCACAATTCTCGAAGAGGGGCGAATGGTTTGCGCTAATTGCCGCCGCAATCTTGATCCGGCGGGCCGCTCGAATCATTCGCCCCCCTATATGGCCTGCCCGCCGTCAACAGCGCATTCTTGCATCTCTTTAGGCGCCGGGCAGCTCCGAGCTCGCTTGTTTGCCTTTGATAGAGGTGTCTTAACCAACCCGGCGCGCGACATCGGCGAATATGCTGAGTCTCAGCCAGAATGGCAGCCGGTTGCGCATCTCTGAAGGGCCTTCGATCTTAAGGGCCTGCGTTTGAAGAGCGGATCCATAGGAAAGATCGCCCATCCAGATGCCGGTCATGGTGCCGACATCGGTCGTAACATAGAGGTCGGGCTCAAGGCCGGGGTCGACCAGGCAGAGGTCTATGTCGTCGCGATTGAGGACGAGCCACCATCTCCGTCGGCTCATGGGCGCGTCGTGGTACTGAAAGTGGACCACTACCCGCTCGTCCGGCAGCTGCTGATAATCGATGCGGCGCCGCATGTCCCACATCAGGAGACCGACATCCAGCTCGCCGGGCGCCATCTCGCTTCGCGTCCACTGCTTTCCCCAGTTCCCCAACTGCACGACGACCGGCCGCAGCTCCTCTCCGGCGGGCGTCAACCGGTATTCGTCGTAGCCGCAGCCGGAGTCGACGCGCTCGATCACGCAGGATCGTTCGAGATC
>JBGPOG010000160.1:0-8470 GCA_041487935.1 Chthonomonadia bacterium
AGACCGTTCGCCGGTTCCTCAGCCCACGCCCCCCATCGGTATATTCGCGAACGGCGTCGTAGTCGTAGTAATAGTCCTGTGATTTCGTTAGGAGGAAGATGTACTCGTGCGCCTGAGTTGGCCTGTCTCGTACCGATTCCGGCTGACAATTGGGCTTATACCAGATAATGTCGGAACGCAAATACCAGCCCGCAGCTTGTAAGACAAACGCAATCCGCCACGGCACTCCAATAAGGTCCTTTGGCTTCAGACCATCAGGAGTTTGTGGACGATAATTCATTGCCCTCGCGCCGTTTTTTTTGTCCGGAGCCCGCCAAGTTCGATTTCCACTCGTGTACGAATCCCCAATATTCAACCAAAGGGTTCCGTCCGGGCGAAGGACCCGCCGTACCTCGCCGAATATCGACACGAGTCGAGAAGCATATTGCTCGATGCTTGCTTCAGCGCCAATCTGATCGTCATTGCCATAATCACGCAAGCCCCAATAAGGCGGGCTTGTGACACAACACTGGAAGAAATCAGATGGCTGCGATTGAAGTACGTTCAACGCGTCTCCGACAATAATGCGAGAGAGATTCTGTTCTGCAGTTTCCGCATCTGAATTCTGGATGTCGTCCAGCAATCCGGGAATAATGTTTCGAATCGCGTTCATGTGGGCTTATGGTGGCAGACATAAAGGTTAGATTGGTTTACTTAAGCGTCAAATTCGAGCCAGCAGTCTGCCATTGATACGCTCTTACTCGCTTCATCTCCTGCAAACCGGAAACACACTCGTCACCCATTCTTCCAAGCCCTCCCGTCACGTGTCATGAGTGCGTCCGCTGCCGGCGGGCCCCAGGTGCCGGCGGGATAGTTGGGGAAGTTCGTGTAATTGCGAGTGGCGCTCCAGGTGTCCAGGAGAGGCTCGAGCACCTGCCAGGCGAGCTCAACGGCGTCGCTGCGGTTGAAGAGGGTGGGATCGCCGTGCATTGCGTCGAGCAGAAGTGTTTCATACGCAGTTGCCGGAAGCGTTCCGTATGCCTGGCTGTAGGAGAAGTTCATCTGGACCTGGCTGATGTTCATTCCGGGCCCCGGCAACTTGGCGCCCAGTTTGAGCGAGATGCCTTCGTCCGGCTGTACGCGGATGGTCAACTGGTTCGGTTCAATGTGATCCTGCGTGGATGCCTGGAAGAACATGTGGGGTATGCGTTTGAACTGCACGACGATCTCGGTCAGCTTCTTCGGCAGGCGCTTGCCGGAGCGTAAATAGAAAGGCACGTCCGCCCACCGCCAGTTGTCTATCATCAGCTTGAGCGCTGCGTAGGTTTCCGTAGCCGAGTTCGGCGCCACGTCCGCCTCTTGCCGATAACCGGGGACAGCGGCGCCCATCATTGTGCCGGGACCATACTGTCCTCGAACGGCCACGTCGCCCAGATTCTCCGGGTCGATTGGCAAAATCGCCTTCATCACGTCGGCCTTGTGGTCTCGCACGCTCTGGCTGTCGTTTCGCACGGGCGGCTCCATGGCGACGAGCGCCACGAGTTGGAAAAGGTGGTTCTGGAACATGTCTCTCAGGGTGCCCGCGTTTTCGTAGTACTTGCCGCGATGCTCGACCCCAAGTGATTCGGCCGCCGTGATCTGCACGTGATCGATGTAGTATCGATTCCAGATCGGCTCCATAATCGAGTTTGCGAACCGGAACGCAATGATGTTCTGAACGGTTTCCTTGCCCAGATAGTGGTCGATCCGGTAGATCTCTTCCTCGTGAAAAACCTCGTGAATCGATTCATTTAATTGACGGGCGGTTGTAAGGTCCTGGCCGAACGGCTTTTCGATGATGATGCGCGCCCATTCATCCTCGGTTTTGCTCGCATGGCGTACCAGGCCGTACTTGCCGAGATTCTCGACGATGGCATTGTAAAACGCAGGTAAAGTCGCCGTATAGTAAAGCCGGTTGCCGCCGCACTGGTGATCCTTGTCCATCTCCTCCAGTCGCTTACCAAGTTTCTTGAACCCTTCCGGCTTTTCGAAATCCGCGGTGATGTAGTGGAGCAGCGGCTCGAAGTTTTCCCAGATATCGGTCCGGAAGACGATGACTTCCGGCGAATTCATTACCCACTCGCGGAGGTGATTCCGAAAGCTCTCGTCATCCATTTCCGTCACGGCGAAGCCGATTACCGCAAAACCTCTCGGCAGCAGATTCTGGCACGCCAGGTTGTAGAGAGCCGGAATGAGCTTGCGGCTCGTGAGGTCTCCGCTCGCGCCGAAAATGACGAACGCACAATGCTGCTCGGGGCGAAGCAGTGACGCGGCGGCAGTCGCGGACGATTCAGCCTCACCGGTAACGGCATGAGGCGCGGCGGCTATTTGATCTTCGGTCGATGTGTCCATGGGCAGCATTTCGTTGAGTTTCACCCTTCCGTGTACCGAATGTACTGTCTCACTTCATCCTGGCGGTCTGTTTATCCAGGCTTGACGCGATCAGTTCTCTTTGCGCACCGCGTGTCCGCCGAATTCGTTTCTCAACGCCGCGATCACTTTGGCGGAAAACGACTCTTCTTGCCGGCTGGCAAAACGGGCCAGGAGAGAGTGGGTCAAGATCGGCGCGGGGATACTCTTTTCGATGGCTTCCAGCACTGTCCAGCGCCCCTCGCCGCTGTCGTCTACATAGCCCTTTATCCCCCCCAATTCATCGCCCCCTTGCTCGAAGGCGCGTTCTGCAAGCTCCAGAATCCACGAGCGCACAACGCTTCCGCGCATCCAGAGGTGGCACAACTGAGAGAGGTCGAAATCGTAGTCCGACTTCTCCAGTATTTCGAATCCCTCGCCGTACGCCTGTAACATTCCGTACTCGATGCCGTTGTGTATCATCTTGGCGAAATGGCCCGCGCCGCTTGGTCCGACGTGCGCGTAGCCATCCGGCGGAGCGAGGGTCTTGACGAGGGGCTCAACGATGTCGAACGCCTCCTTCGGCCCGCCGACCATCAGACAGTAACCGTTCTTCAATCCCCAGATTCCTCCGGACGTACCCGCGTCCAGGTAATGGATGCCTTTGGTGAAAACATCGCTCGCGCGCCGCTGGGAATCGTGAAAGTTCGAATTCCCGCCATCGATCAGGATGTCGCCCGGGTTAAGATGTGGCAGCAGTTCCTCGATGGTCTGCTCGGTCGGCGCTCCGCATGGGATCATCAGCCAGATCGCTTTCGGCGTAACGAGTTTCGTCGCGAGATCTCCCGGCGAAGTGGCGCCAACGGCTCCGCGAGCCACCGAATCCGCAACCGCTTGCCCGCTGCGGTCATAGACCACAATCTGATGGCCGCCCTCCAGCAGGCGCTGAGTCATATTTGCCCCCATTCGGCCCAGGCCTATCATTCCCATCTGCATGGATGGACTCTCCTTTGATCGATATTCAGCCGCAAATCACTCATAGACCTCACGGATGCGGCCTTGTCTATCTTGGTGCAATAGCGTTCAACTGACGAGTGCCGGATACCTGCAAGGACAGCCGTACTTCGCGGGATTTCACTCCTAAATGCACGATTATTCGATCTTAGCCGTTTGACGCTCGGAATACCGCTATGCTATAATCACACGCTCGTTCGAACACCATGGCTTAGCAGGGAAGGGGGCGATTCAAGCGTGTCTGGACATTCAAAGTGGCACAACATCCGGCTTCGCAAGGGAAAGCAGGACGCGGAGCGCGGAGCGAAGTTTACAAAGCTTGCCCGGGAGATCATTGTTGCAGCCAAAGCCGGCGGTCCTAATGCGGATTCGAATTTACGCCTCCGCCTGGCCATTCAGAAGGCGCGCGAGAACTCGATGCCGCAGGACAAGATCAAGAACGCCATCCAGCGGGGCACCGGCGAGATCGAGGGCGCGAATTTCGAAGAGATCACCTACGAGGGCTATGGTCCGGGCGGCGTTGCGGTGCTCGTAGAATGCGCCACAGATAACCGAAACCGAACGGTGGCGGATATCCGTAATATCTTCAACAAGCACGGCGGGCGTCTCGGGGAGAGCGGCTCGGTGTCCTATCTCTTTAACGCGCCGATGGGTTTGATCTCCGTTTCGAAGACCGTGACCGATGAAGACACTCTTATCGGGATCGCGCTCGAAGCCGGTGCGGAGGACGTTCAGGAGGTAGACGATACCTTCGAGGTCTCCGTCAGTCCGGGTGATCTCGGGCGAGTGATCGAAGCCTTGAACTCCGCGGGCATGAAGCAACTGAGCTCCGAAATCACGATGACGCCGATTTCCACCTCGCGCGTGGAAGGGAAGGAAGCCCAGCAGGTTCTTAAACTTCTGGATTTGCTGGAGGACCATGACGACGTTCAAAATGTCCACGCGAACTTCGATATTCCGGACGAAGTCCTGGAATCCATCTCGCATTCGTAGTAACCAGATCCGCACTTCCGGAATTCCGGATAGTAGACGCACACTTCGCACGAAGCGGAGGCGACCTTCATCATGATCAGGCTCCTTCGGTCTGTCGCCGCGCGCGGGATTCTTCCCGCACTTCTCCTCTGCGCCTGCCTTCCGCTGCGCGCCGAAATCCATCTGGACGCGTCGCTGGGATTCATGGAAAGCTACCGGCCCGACAGTTGGATCCCGGTGACCGCGTTCATCAGTGGAGTTGGTGTTAATGCCGGAGCGGAGCTTCAGCTAATCTTTGCGTCTCAAGAAGGCACAACCACTTACACAAAACCGATCCGTCTCCACGCCGGCCCGCTAAACGAGCAGCACACGCTTTGTTACTATCATTCCACCTCTCGCACGCAGCCGGCGGTCTTACTCCAGCTAACCGTCGATGGACGAAAGGTTGCGGAAAAGAAACTCGATCGCACTTTTTCCGTTAGCGAGACGGCTCCGATTATCCTCGCGCTGACGCAGGATCAGAGCGGTCTGGGATATCTGCACAAATCCGATCTTTCGTACCGGCACCCGGGCAGCGGCGGACGGAACTATTGGCAGCAGCAATTCGGTGGAGGCTCCACTCAAATTGCCCCCGGAGCCAATCCCGTACGGGTGCTCTATCCGATGGCGCGCGCTCTTCCCGATGTTCCGGCGGGATACGCTTCGGTCGACGTGATTATGCTGGGGGACATGCCGCTGGATTCGTTGACGGAAGACCAGTGGAATTCAATCGTGACGTGGGTTAAGGATGGGGGAGAGTTGATCGTATCCGGCGGGAGCGATTTGAATCGGCTGAGGTCGGCGCCGCTCGTCGATCTGCTGCCGGTCGTCCCGAGCGGCGTCAAGCAAGTCAACTCTCTTTCCGCGGTTGGATCGCGGTACGAGCACGATCTGAAGTTCGCCGGTACGGCAGTTGTGAATTCCACGCTGAGACCGGGTTCGACCGCCGTTTGCAGTGAGGAGGGGCAGCCTCTTATCTCATATCGCCGTCTGGGAAACGGAACGGTCGTTTTCACGTCGTTCGATCTAACGGCTCCGGAACTGCGCGCATGGGCGGGAATGCCGTCGCTGTGGCAAGATATGGTCCATCTCAGCACTTCAGAGCTAGAAGCCACGGAGATCGTCAAACAGTCCAGCCGTGGATACGGATACTCGGGTTATCGCGGACTTGCCGATGCTCTGGCCGGCCTCCAGGCAACCGAGGCGCCCGGCTTTACATTTATCGGCCTGTTCCTGGTCCTATACATCATTCTTCTCGTTCCGGTGAACTACTTCATCTTGCGCAAGCTCGACCGCAAAGAGCTCGCATGGATCACATCCCTTGTCATCATCGCTCTGTTTTCCACGGGCGCCTATGCCCTGGGCTACTCGATCAAAGGCGGACAGCTATTTTTGCGCTACGCAAGTGTCGTCGAGGGAGCGGCCAATGAGGACGGGTTCGACGCTTACACGCTCGCAACTGTCTTTTCTCCGCGCCAATCTCGTTATGATATTTCGGTTTCCGATTCAGGGGCTCTTGCTACCGAGGCAACGCTCGATCCCAACAACTTTCAGCCGTCTGCGGGCGATCTGACATTGGTCCAGGATTCCCGCACCCACGTCAAGGATGCCCTGATCAACATGTGGGATCAGAGGAACTTTGCATTTCAGTCACACCTCAAACTGAATGGCGCGATTTCCGCGTCGGCCAAATACACCGGCGGAGTGGTGGATGTCAAAGTGACCAATCATACTCGCCTGACGCTGACGGATTCCGCGATCTCGTTCCACAGCCAGTCTGTGCCCGTCGGTACGCTTGCGCCGGGACAAACGGTCCAGAAAACCCTCGCCATCGGCGCAAGCGCCGGAACGTCGCGGATAGGGCCGGTCAGCTTTGAAAACAATCGTGAGGCGAACACCGGGGATCGCATAAAAAGGTCGTTGAGCAACGTGTTCCTGGCAAACGAGGGCGGGATTGAAGGGGCCGACCCGCTAATCTTTACCGGATGGCTCAAAGAAGAACTGACCGGGCTTTCCCTGGCGGATGAAAAGCCAAGTCAGGAAGGCGCGACCCTTTTGGTGATCCATCTTCCGCCGCCGGAGAATGGCGCTCCAGGCCGCCGATTCGTACCGAGAACTCCAAGGGCGGCGGTGATTTCCCCCAATCGGGGCGGATTCAACATGATGGGGATGTCCAACGCGCAGCGCGGTGTGCAAGCGTACGGTATGAAGAACTACGCCACTGCCGAGCTTTACCTCAAACGGGCGGTTAAAGAAAACCCGGGAGACGTGCAGTCTTTCAACATGCTGGCATATGCCCTGGCGGATCAAAAGAAGTTGGATCAAGCGCTGCAAGCCGCACAAAAGGCTTTGGCTCTCGCGCCGAGTGACGGGAACATCCTGGATTCGGTCGGCGAAATGTACCAACGGAAGAAGGACTATAAGAACGCTGCAACCTATTACCAGCGATCAGTTAAGCTCCAGCGAGGAGGCGGAATTGCGGAGACTCATGAGAAATACGGAGAAACGTTGTTGGCGCTGGGGAAGAAAAACGACGCGGTTACTCAATTGGGGTTTGCCGCGGCAGACGCCGGACAATGGGGCGCAAAAGCCAGGGCCAAACTGAGCAGCCTGGGAATGTTGACTCCGGGATCCCAATTCATGGCACAGTCGCCGCCTGGGACGAATACGATCACCGTTCCGAACGGCAAGCCGGTTCCGCCGCACCCGGCAACAACAAAGGGCCGGCGAAGAATTCTGACTCCTATTGGCAACGGCGCGACTCGTGTAACGATCGAGACGTGGAACACTTCCGGCGGAGGCTCGAGACAAAGCTCGGCATCGACCGTTGTCCAGCCGGGACAACCTATTCCGCCGTAGCAGCGGAGTGAGTGGTTAGTAGTTAGTGGTGAGAGGTAAAACGCAGTCCAATCGTACCAACTCACCACTCACCACTCACCACTCACCACTCACCAAAGACTATGCTAACCAACCCGATCTTTATCAAAGAAATCCTCACCAAGATGCGCGGGCGGCAATCACCGCAAGTGTTGGCTGTACTTGCCTCAGTGATGGGCCTGTTTATTATTTGGTGTTATTACGAATCGATGTACTACATTGTTAAATACGGCGGAACGATGGGAGGGCGAGACGGATGGGAGGTGGGTTTTACCATTCAAGCCCTTCTGATCTGGCTGCTGGCTCCGGCTCTGACTGCAAACGCGATATCGCAGGAGCGCGAGCAGCAGACTTGGGAGATGCTGATTTTCACGCTGTTATCTCCGCGAGACATCATTCTCGGCAAGCTGTTTGCGCGGTTGATACCGATGAGCGCGCTGCTGGGCGCATTCTTTCCGTTTATGTTCTTTTGCTTTGCCGTCGGCGGCGTCGGCGCACACGAGTTTATCTCGGTCTACGCGGTGTTCTCGGTGTGGGTATTGTTTCTCTCAATCACGGGTCTCTTCATGTCATGGCTGTTCAAACGAACCCCTACCGCGATCGCAACAAGCTATCTGGTGGTGTTTGTCCTGGTCATTGGCACCACTCTGGTCAACGCAACGCTTTCGTTCGGCGGATCATGGAACGAGGCGTCGTGGATATGGTGGATGAATCCAATCCGCGTTTCGAGTGCGCTCCTCAGCCTCAGAAACAATGAGCACGATGCCGTAGGCGTGATTCTGCTCAGTACGACCACCTATGCCGCCGTTGGGACGTTCTTGCTCTGGCGCATGTTGAGCCGCTTTCGGTCGCTTTCGATCGAGTAATTCGATTAACCGCGGATGAACGCTGATGGACGCAGATGTGTTGTGGGCGCACCTAGTCTGGAGATTGCTTTATGACGTTTCTTAAATTAGCTTGTTTGGCGCCGGTCTTGGCTGGGTTGAGCTTGCGGGTGGCACTGGCTCAGAACGCCCCTAAACCTCAGGTTAGTACTTTGACGGTAACGGGCAATGGGCAATCTAAGGCCGCTCCCGACATCGCGTATGTGACCGTCGGGGTTACGACGGAGGGGAAGAAGGCGCAGGAAGCGGCTGCCTCTAACGCGCATTTGACGCAGCAGGTGATGGACGCGCTAAAGAAACTTGGAATCGGGGATCGG
>JBGPOG010000161.1:0-8437 GCA_041487935.1 Chthonomonadia bacterium
CGCGCCCTGCTTGCCGCGCCCTGCTTGCCGCGCCCTGCTTGCCGCGCCCTGCTTGCTTACCAGGGGAGTGGGCGCAGCAAGCGGCGCCCCTACGGGGTTTCATTTCGCTTTGGGGTCAATTCGCCTAATGTTTTGGAAGCGTTATAAATTCCCTGGCCGCATGATAATGGCCGTTGGTCTAGGTGTGCTGATTTGCGGCACGGACGCAGCCTTTGCACAGAAGCCTGGCGCGCTGCCACCGGGACCGCCTATCAACAACACTCCGCCATTTATGCCACAAGGGCAGCTCGTCAACCCGGCCGCGCCTGCGCCACGGACGGAAAAACCGTCCGCGGAAGTGGTTAAGGCCGTCAGCCTGTTCGAAAAGGCTGTAAAGCTCCAGCGTTCCGGGAAGAATGATGAGGCGGCCCAGGTCTACCGAGAACTGCTAAGGGTAGCGCCGCGCGCATATCCGGCGTATGTCAATCTGGGCATCATCTATCAGGGGAGAGGCGACGCCAAACTTGCGGAATCCGCTTTTAAGAAGGCTGCGGAACTGGAGCCTAAGAACGCCTTCCCTGTCACTCAGATGGCTGGTATTTGCCTCGGCACGGGCCGCCACGCCGAAGCGCGCACCCTGGCGGAGCGCGCGCTAAAGCTCGACGCGAACAGCGCGCAGGCGCATTTTGTGCTCGGCGGCGTCTTCACGGCGATGAAGGATAATACGGCAGCGGAGCGGGAGTATCGCGAGGCGCTTCGCCTGGCCCCCGCCAACCCTCACGCGCACTTCAATCTCGGGAGCGTCCTCGCGCTGCTCAACCGGCCCACAGAGGCGCTCGAACAGTATGATGCCGCTCTCAAGCTCGACCCCACGTTGGACGCCGCGCACTTTTTCATCGGCGTGATCCGCCTGGGAAGCAAGGATTACAAGCAGGCGATTCTGTCGTTCCAGCGCGTGGTCGAGCGTGCGCCGAAGAACGGCGCGGCCTGGTTCAATCTTGGAATTGCGAAGCAGAATGAAGCTGAACGCTCATCCAGCCAGCCACTAATGCACGAGGCAGCCGCGGCGTACGTCAAGGCGGCGGGATTGAATCCAAAGTCCGTGCCGGTCAGGGTCAATGCCGCGCGGCTCTATTTCAAAATGCAGAAATATAGCCGGAGCGCCGCTTACTTCCGAGAGGCGCTTGCGATCGACCCCAAGAACCAGGGACTGGATATCGACACGGCTATCGCCGAGACGTGGGAGGCCTCGCGGGAACCCGATCCGGAACGTAAGAAGTCGATCCTCGCGGATGCCGAAACTCGATATATGAAGGCATTGGCTGCGAATTCGAACCCGCCGCTGCCGGCATACACGGGACTCGCTGCGCTCTATGAACAGCAAGGGAAGCTGGACAAGGCGGCTGAAACGTACGCCAAAGCGGCGGTGAAATTCCCTCAAAATGCCGCGCTGGTCACTGCACAGGGCAGGATCAAAGAGTCTCAGGGCAAGCAGGCCGATGCGGTGGGAATCTACGAGCGCGCCATTGCATCCGACCCGAAGAACGTGGCCGCGCGCACCAGCCTTGCGCATATATATGAGCTTCAGAAGAGGCCGGACCAGGCCATCGAGCAGTACCGCAAGGCGATCGAAATCGATCCGAAGAACCAGGAGCCGCGCCGCCTGCTCGGGCAGTTCCTGTTGTCGCAGAACAAGCTGCCCGAGGCGATCGCTCAGTTCGAGGAGATGAAGAAGGCCGCTCCAAAGGATCGTACGGCGTACTTTGCGATCGCGACCACGTACGAGCGGCAGCAAAAGTATGAGGAGGCGCTCAAGGAATATCGAGCGTATACGGCGGTCGATCCGAAGGACATCAACTCACTCTGGAGCATCGCAAGGATGCTTGAGCTGCAGAAGAAATACGATGAAGCGATCGCGCAATATCGCGAGATCGAGCGAGTCTCGCCGAGCGACACGTATCTCCTGGTGAACGCCGCGAGGATTCTCAACATTCAGGGGAAGACCGATCTGGCCCTGGCGGAGTATCGGCGGCTCCGCCAGAAAACACCCGGCGATACGGCGGTTTTGACGCAGTATGCTAACATGCTCGAGAAGCGGAAGATGTGGAAGGAGGCCGCCGAGGCGTTCGATGCGTTGACAAAAGCAGACCCGCGCGCCGTCTGGGCATATTCCCGCATCGGCGCGGAATACGAACAGCTCAACAAGCCGGAAGAGGCGCGCGCCGCTTATATGAAAGCAATCTCCGCGCAGGCCGACCAGGTGGATGCCTACACGCACCTCGCCGCACTGTACGAGAAGGAAAACAGGCTTGGACCGTGGGTGGAATTCCTGAAAACTCGCGTTAAAGAGCGGCCCGCGAATATCGTGGCGATGAGCCACTTAGAGCGGGCAAGCGCCACGCTGAAGCAGATGGATCAGGCCCTGGCATTCTATAAAGAGCTTTCGGAATCAGACCGCAATGCCTCTACCAGCCGGATGTTCTTAACCCACTACGCGGAGCTGCTGGGCATGCAGGGCAAGGAGAAGGAGTGCATAGAACTGTACCGCAAAGCCTGCGCGCTCGCGCCGAACGACCACGCAACAAGGGCTATAATCGCCGGCCGCTTCGAACGGGCGAATCGCTTGCCGGAGGCGATACAGACTTACGAGGAGATCGTCAAAATCGGCTCCGTGCCGCCTGCGGACATGGCGCGGTACCGGATCGAGCTGGCCTCTCTGTACGAAAAGAACGGGCAGAATCCCCTGGCCATTGCGCAATACCGGGAAGCGATCAAGCTGGAGCCGGAGAACGCTGCAGCGCGGGACGGTTTGAAACGCTTAGGCGGGTAGAGATTATACGACATGAATGTAGCCCCGGAATTCCATTCCGGGGAAATGTGCGAGGCCACCAACCAATGCAGTCTCCCGCGAATAAATTCGCGGGCTACGTTCTTTCGTCCCTCCGGGACGGATACCTTGCCACGGAACGGACAGGATATCTATATGTTGCACTATGCGAAGCCGCTCGCGAAGTTAGTCGGCGAGCTGGAAAAACTGCCGGGGATTGGGCCGAAGTCGGCGCAGCGGATGGCCTTTTATCTGCTCCGCATCCCCAAGGAAGAGGCGCGCAAGCTGGCTGAAGCCATTCTGGAGGTGAAGGAGAAGATCGGCTTCTGCACCGAGTGTTTCAACTTTACCGACCAGGAGACCTGTGAGATCTGCCGCGATACAAAGCGGGATGCATCGGTCTTCTGCGTAGTGGCGGAGCCGCGCGATATGATCGCCATGGAGAAGACCAACGAGTACCGCGGACTGTACCACGTGCTGGGCGGAGTGATCTCACCGCAAGAAGGCATCATGCCGGACATGCTCCGGATCAAAGAGCTGCTGCCCCGCCTCTCCCGCCACAACGCGCAGGAGGTGATTATCGCCACCAACCCCACGGTGGAGGGGGAAGCCACGGCGTTCTACCTGGCAAGATTGCTCAAGCCGCTCGGACTCAAGGTCACGCGGATAGCGCACGGCCTGCCGGCCGGCGGGGATCTGGACTACGCGGATCAGGCGACCCTGATTTCGGCGCTTAATTGGAGGAGGGAGATTTGAGCGCACCGGCGAATTGCCTTGCATCCGTCAAATGAGTATTGATGGATGTCAAGGCTTCGGCAGAAAAGGAGATAATGCCGTGTACTGCATTCAAGGAAGAACTGCATTGGCAAGGGCGGCGGGGACAGTATTCTCGGTGGCGGCGCTGACGTTAATGTTCCTCCCGACATCGGTAAATGCCCGCAGGGGCCCCGGCGCGGTCAAGCCGGGAGACATCCCCTCGACAAGCAAAATGCCAAGCATCGTGGGGGGCAAGGAGCGGTGGGACGTAAAGACAGGCCAGGATGCCGGCGCCGCCTCCATAGACTTGTCGAAACCAGTTAAAACGACAGTTACCGACCTCGTTCACCTGCCGCGCCCTGCAAATCTCCATGCGGCGGACAGCCGGCTCGGCCCGAAGGATCCACTAAACTCCAAGCGCGCGAACGACACGGAAAAGACCGCATTTGTCGTCGACGCCGAGATTACCGACTACAAGATCGAATATGACCTCGGAGCGGTCAAGCAGAACAAGCCTCCGGGCGATTCGGACTGCCACATCGTTATCCGCGAACCGGGCAAGAAGGATGCCGGGGGCAAAGATATCACGATGGTCGCGGAGATTCCGCATCCTCTAGCGATCAAAGGCAAGAGCCCGTGGAGCCAGATGATTGCCGACGTTCGGCTGAAATTCGAACAGCGGTGCCACCCCACGTTTAGCTTTACCCATCCGGCACAGCCAATCAAGGTTCGGATCACTGGCATCGGTTTCTACGATTTCGTACACGACAAGGCCACCGCCAAAAGACCCGCTGCTCCCAGGGGCGTGGCGGAAACCAACGCCATCGAGATCCACCCGGTGCTGAAGATGGAATTCGCCGCCCCTGCGGGCTCAGACGCGGCTAAGCCGGCTGGCCATAAGAAAAAGCCGAAGAACAACTGACCGAACCTCCGACTCGTCGCAATGCAACGACCCGGGACCGCGTTTGCGGTCCCGGGTTTGTTTTTGGGGTGATTGGGGGATGTTCCAGGGAATGAAGTTGACGCTGATTGCTCACAGCGCCCCAGCCCTTAGCGGCTCCGATCGCGCTGACCAGGCGACGTTGATCTGGGCTTTGAGGTGGAGGAGGGAGATTTGAACAGGCGTGGTAGAATCCATGCAGAGGGAATGAATATGCGACAATTATTGATCGATTACCCTGACGACCTCGCGCAGGCGATAAACGTCGAAGCCGAGAATTTGGGAGCGGAGATGAAGCTGATGGCGGCCCTGAAGTTATTCGAGCTAGGCAAGCTGTCCGCCGGGAAGGCTGCCGAGCTTGCCGGCATGACCAAGCGAGACTTCATTGACGCTTGCGCGCAGTACCGAGTCTCGATGTTCAACTACCCTGAAGGTGAACTGGAGGGTGAGCTTCATGCCGATATCGGGACCCTTCGGACTCTGTTGAGTTGAGCATTGTGAGCAACACCGGCCCGCGTAACTGTTCACGATTCGTGTGAGAGAATTGGGAGGGCGAGCCTCCCGGCGAGCCGTTTGAGTTCGGCTCAGCGGGAGCTTCGCCCTCCCTAGCGTGCAATCGCGTGACGAATCACATCAATTATGAACAATTACTTGCCCGCTGGTCGCCCTCGCCAAAGTGGATCGGCTGCGGCTTCTAGAGATTATGTTTCAAGAAATGTATGTACCACCAGTAGTAAGGACCGAGCTGCTAGCTAAACCTGGCCCAGAAACTGATCGGTTGAGGGTGTCATTCGGTTCTTTTATTAGCGTCGCTACACTTCAGGCGGCGGTCGCAAAGGCCTTGTCCGCCCTTGACGAGGTCGGCTTGGGCGAGAATGAAGCGATTGCGTTAGCGTCACATCTAGGCTTAGCTCCCTCGATCGACGACAGTCAAGAAAGGCGTCGCGCGTTGCGGGCCGGAGTCAAGGTTATTGGAACTGTGGGTGTTATGCTAAAGGCAAAGCTCGAAGGTCAAATTCCTCTTGTCGTTCCTATTCTCCACGAGATCCGAGATTATGGGTATTAGCTCTCGGACGCGCTTCTCGAAACGGCGGAAAGGCTTGCGGGCGAAACGGCGACTTAGACAAGGTCTGTTTATTCATCCGGGTTTCGATCGAACTCTCACCACTACTCGCATTCTATCACCGCAAGCAGCAGGGCATTGTCATTCCACTACGCCGACCGGGCCACGCTGATTCCGGCGTTGTGTTGGAGGAGGGAGAATTAGGGGGTCCTAAGATCCAATCTGTGCGTGTGGACAGCATGCAAAGCCGCTGGAATATCTATCAGCAAGGACTTGTCCGGTTCGACAGAGCATATTCTTTGATTGTAACTAGCCAATAATTGGCTTAGGAAAAGCTTGACTTCTGCAATCGAAAACCCCGCCTTCCACTCGACGATCTCACTAACGAAGCTCTCCACCGAACGAATAACGAAGGATGCTTCGATCAATGCTGTTGCATACATCCGCGCGCTTTCCAGCATCCTCTCCGGAACAAGCAAATATACAGCAAGACCTGCGTTTACAGCGCTTTCGCACTGATCGAAATGCCAATTCCACGGCAGAAGTGTGACAAAGAAGACCGTGTTGCCGACGAAGTAATCACCCGGTTCGAGCGGCTCGAAGCTCCGACAACCATGCGGCCGAACAGGGATCACTTGGTCAGGGTAACGCCAAACGAGCAGCGCACCAACCAGATGTTCCGCAACGGCACCCTCGTTACCGTTTCTACGAGCTTCCTCAAGAATCGCGTTGACAAACGAATAAGTTGTCTGGTCAGTCTTGTAGGTTAGACGAATTCTCTTCAGAAGCCCTTTTCGGGACCGGCTGCGAAGAGTTACCACTGCATTCCTCTGCTGAGCTGACATCTCAAACCTCCAGTGAAACAATTGAATGCCAAGTAGCGGAAACCGACTTCTGAAATCGGCACGATGCGTCCAAATGAGAATGCGGATCGCGGATTAACCGTGATACAGGCTCGGAAGCCAGGTTTCCGACGACGACCAACCAGTAGTGTTCCTTTCGTTCGCCGGCTACAGTCCATTCGCGGTCGGTGAACTGAATCGCGCCTCGGTTCTGCTTCAATCCCTTTACCTCGATCGCAAGCTCGTCCCGCAGGCGTACACCGAAATCAAAGCCGCCCGCCGAGTGGCGAAGGTCGATGATGTCAGGGCGGACGATCTCGACGATGCGTTCGCAGTGTTCGAGGAAATACTCCTCTGCCCGGCGTCCGGTTAATCGGCGTTCGACCACGTTGTATGCAGGCCGAGTGATCTCGGCTAGGGACGTAATCGCCTCTTCGACAGCCTCGCGATCCCCGGCCAGAATACTGTCAACCATTGCCATAAGAGCTTCGTCCGTTAATTCGGCTAAGTCGCCCATAACACGAAGTCGATCCGGGCGCATTGGCCGCTGATGCCAGCCCTTCCGGTGGCCGAAAATCGGATCGTATTCGTCACGCAGGTTGTTCAGGCTGGTTGCTCGAACGTGGAGTGCGTCCGCCGCTTCAGAGAATGCTTCCTTCCAAGAACTCATGCCGCGGCCCAACAGATATGACGCATCCAGCCGGCTCATTGCATAGCCGACGACCAATGCTTCGGTGGGCAAGTTTCCGCCGCGCGTTTCTTCTGCCATACCTTCTCCTCAGCTCGAGTCTCGATTAGATATCTCGTTTAGATTACCCCGACCGGTCGTTGATTGGCGATTGCTGAGCGCCGTGCCTTGCGCGCTACAAGGATTCCCCGCCCCTTCCGCGAAATAGAAGCCTCGCCGGGCGCTGCCGCCCGTGCATAAAATCCAGACAACCAGGGAGGCATGAGATAACGATGTCCGTCGACACCCAGGCCATCGCGGCACTTTTGGAAGAGAACCGCACCTTTCCGCCCAGCCGGGAATTCATCGAGCAGGCGAACGCCAACGACCCAGGCATCTACGAGCGCGCCGCGAAGGATCCGGAAGCGTTCTGGGCGGGGTTTGCGGAGGAGCTCGACTGGTTCAGGAAGTGGGACGCGGTTCTCGAATGGAACCCGCCCCATGCCAAGTGGTTCGTTGGGGGCAAGCTGAATCTCAGCGTGAGCTGCGTGGACCGTCACGCCAAGGGGGCGCGGCGCGATAAGATTGCGATCCTCTTCGAAGGCGAGCCGGGCGATACCCGCACTCTAACTTACGGCGAGCTCTACACCGAGGTCAACAAGGCCGCGAACATGTTGAAATCGCTCGGTGTCGGGAAGGGCGACCGCGTCGCGATTTACATGCCGATGATTCCGGAGCTGCCGATCGCGCTCCTGGCCTGCGCCCGGATCGGCGCGCCGCACTCGGTGGTCTTCGGAGGGTTCTCCGCGGATTCGCTCCGAGAGCGCATTAATGACTGCGGCGCGAAACTGGTGATTACCGCGGACGGTGGCTGGCGGCGCGGAGGGATCGTGCCGCTGAAAAAGACGGTCGATGAAGCGCTGCAGGGCACACCCACCATCGAAAACGTTGTGGTGGTTCAGCGGATCGGCGCGCAGAACCCCGAGGAATTGACCCGCGACATTCTGACCGCCGGACGCGACCACTGGTGGCACGATCTGATGGCTCAGGCCGAGCCGGAGTGCCCGCCGGAGCCCATGGATTCCGAAGACACGCTGTTTATCCTCTACACCTCCGGATCGACGGGCAAGCCAAAGGGAATCCAGCACACCTCCGGCGGCTATCTCACAGGAGTTTACGCCACGTCCAAGCTTGTATTCGACCTCAAAGAGAACGACATCTTTTGGTGTACGGCCGATATCGGATGGGTCACCGGGCACTCCTACATCGTTTACGGGCCGCTGGCAAACGGCGCGACCTGCGTGATCTACGAAGGAGCGCCGGACACACCTAACCGCGACCGATTCTGGCGGGTTATCGAAAA
>JBGPOG010000162.1:0-8426 GCA_041487935.1 Chthonomonadia bacterium
CTGACGAAGATTGCCACGCCATTGGCAGCCTAACGATGAATTATACCGCCTCGAGGCCAGGTTCAATTGGACAACTCGCCGCAGGACTTGGACGGCTTCCCGCAGAATTGCGTTTCAAAGGACGGCAGCCCGTGCCACTTCGCCTTGCCTATTTGGGAATGGCCTGTTTCTGCGCTTGTTTGGCGCTCGTTTGGCAGCCATTCGGCAGCCATCGCCACGCAAACCCCGAAGCGGCCTAACGATTCGCATCTTGTTATCAACGCAAGCTGCCTTCGGCAACCCAATCACGTAAGATGCTGCGGGAGTAGTTTCTTAGGAGACCTCATGTGCTGCGCACACAACCAAGCATGAAAATGACGTAGCACGAGCGACTTGCCCTAGTTGGGTCGGCTATTTTCAGGAGAGGCCGTGTTCGCTTCTTCTCGCGTCTTTTCCTGAACCCACAGGTTCAGAAGCGTCTCTGCCGAAACGCCTCGGCGCTCGGCGATGGATCGGAGCTTGGTCGCGAGTCCGCGTTCCAACAGGTAATAGGTGGCCGTCGAGCGAAGATCGACTTCGAACTCTGCTGGTTCCGTCTTGTCCCAGTGATCGGCCAGATCATGGGTATCCCAGAAGTCGCCGATCTCCAAATAAGAAGACGCCTGTGAAATGGAAGACTTACCTTTTCTCATATTGCCTGCGTTCGGCCAGAGTCATGTCCCGCGCTGACACAACAAGGGCCCGTCCGTCTTTCTTATGGACGAAGAACACGATCAGAAACCGGCCTGCATCGGTCTGCCGAGAGATGCATAGACGTTCTCGCCCGGCCGATAACCGTTTTCGATGAACCGGAAATGAGACAGGCGGCCGATAACGACCTCCTCAGCCTCAAATTGCTCAACATGGTGCTTCTGCCAGAGCTTCTCAATGATCTCTTCCACCCAGATGAAGCCGGAGATTCTCACATACACAACCTCGACCGTGCAGAATTCTTCATATCATTGTAGCTTAACACTGCCCGACCTCCACATCTTCTATGGATCGGCGGGCTGACTATGAATTATACCGCCTCCAGGCCAGCCCCAATTGGCCTACTTCCCGCAGGACTTGCCCGGCTTCCCGCAGAATTGCGTTTCAAAGGACGGCGGCACGTGTCACTTCGGCTTACACATTTGGGAATGGCTGGTTTATGCGCGTTCTTGGCGTTCCTTTTGCAGCCATTAGGCAACCATCGCGACGCCAACGGCGATGCTCTCTATTGGATCGACTCGGCTCGTACTACACACGCGCGTTTCACGGGCCGTCCGGGTACATTCGCCCAGTTCGGCGATTCCATTACCGTTACGCAGGCGTTTTGGACTCCTCTGCTTAGTGAACCTAAGAATGCTCCACCGCAGATGGCGCGGGCGCTCGCAGCGATCAAATCCACCATGCGCGCGGAATGCTGGAGAGACTGGAAGGGGCCGGAATACGGCAGCGAGGGCGGGCAGACCAGTCGCTGGGCGGCGGAGCACATCGATGCGTGGCTCAAGAAGCTGAATCCGGAAGTCGTTCTCGTGATGTTCGGGAGCAACGACCTCTCGTCAACGGAGCTTGACGAGTACCGGTCCCGCATGCGGTCGGTCGTGCGAAAATGCCTCGACAACGGCTCCGTGGTCATCCTCAGCACGATTCCGCCGCGGCACGGCCTGGAGAAGAAGACGTCCGAGTTTTCGGAGGCGGTACGGCAGATCGCGATTGATATGAAAATCCCGCTCACGGATTTCCATGCCGAGATCCTGAAGCACAGGCCCGGCGATTGGGACGGTGCGTTGGATCGTTTCAAGTCCTATGAAGGTTATGAAGTTCCAACGCTGATTTCGCGGGACGGGGTCCACCCCAGCTTCCCAAAACAGTACCAGAACGACTATTCGGATGAGGGACTGAGTAGATCCGGCTATACGCTTCGGAACTGTATGGTCCTGCTTCAGTATGCGGAAGTGATCGATGTGCTGCGTTCGCCGCCGAAGACCGAGGATCGATGTGTTGAGCCCGCCGCTTCTGAACAACGTTGGCCGGCGTGGTTCCCCAAGGCCCCGCCACTTCCGGCGCCATCGGGCGAAGTGGTCCGAGTTTCAACAGCCGATGAGCTGATTCGCGCGACTGAAATGGCGCAATCCGGCCAGACGATCCTGATCGAGGATGGCCGCTACGTTCTCTCCCTGCCCATCGAGATCAAAGCGGATCGGGTGACGCTCCGCGGAGCGTCCGGCCATCGTGACAGGGTGATCCTGGACGGAGAAGGCACGCTTGGCGAAATGGTAAGGATTACCTCATGCGGAGACGTAACCGTTTCAGGCCTGACTGTGCAGAACGTCCGTTGGAACGGCATCAAGATCAACTCGGAAACCAACGTTCAGCGGCTTACGATCTACGACTGTGTCCTCCACAATATCTGGCAGCGCGCGATAAAGGGCGTAAAGGTTCCCGAAAAGGATCGGGAGGCGGTTCGCCCGGCGGGAATTCGAATCCAGTACTGCTTATTCTATAACGACCATCCCAAGCGATTTGCCGACGACGCGTCCGACACGATGGAGAACTTCAAGGGAAACTATATTGGCGGCGTCGATACCATGTTTCCCCGCGGTTGGACGATCAGCGATAACGTGTTCGCTGGTATTCACGGCCGCACAAAGGAGGCGCGCGGCGCGGTCTTCTTGTGGCATGACGCCCAGGACTGCATCGTCGAGCGCAACGTCATCATCGACTGCGATCAGGGGATCTGCCTGGGAAACTCGTCGCTCCCTGAAGACGTCAAGATTCACTGCACGCGCTGCATAGTGCGGAATAACTTTGTAACCCGCGCATCCGAAAATGGCATTCTTGGGGACTATACACGGGATTGCAGGATCGTCAACAACTCTGTTTTCGATCCGGACTCCAGTCTCCAGCGCCTCATCCGCCTAGTTCACAGTAACGAAGGCATGCTGGTTGCGAACAACCTTCTCGCCGGCCCGCCAGTCCGGATAGAGACTTCAAGCAAGATCGATCTCCGGGCGAACTTGGAATCGGCGCCCTCCTCCTACTTTGTCGATCCCGCGAACGGAAATCTCCATCTCACCGCCGCGGCTGCAGGAGCAAGAGCAAAGGCGGTCCCTCTCGCAGAGGTTGCCGAGGACATCGACCGCAGGCGCCGCGGCCGGATGCCGGATATCGGGGCACACGAACGAGGCAGGGATTAGAACCTCGGGTCGGATGCAATGGCTCGCATCTTGCGGACCCAAGCGCTCTTGATCGCGAGAACCTTGAGTCCGATAGACCTGTTTGTCTCAAACCAGGAACCGGCTGCCGGCTCCCCGCTAACGCCGGTCGATAGAGATCTCTGATCACTGGTTGAAAGGGCAAAGGCCGAGACGGAGCATGTCCGGGAATGAGCCGGTAATGAACTTGGCATGCCCGTCCACATAGACGCCCACGGTAATGCCGACGGCGTTTTTGCCGGTTCCCCCAATGGCCGGCGGAATGATGTCCAGGTCGTTAACGCCGTAATGAGCGCCGTAAGTATTGCAGAATGCCATACCAACCTTCGACGGCGCCCCTATGGCCGCCAGCGGTTGGCCGGCTACGAAGTAGTTCTGCGGATTGCAGCCGGCCGCCAGGACGTCATCGAACCGGCCCGGATACAGGAATGGGGCAAGGCGAACAAACACCTCCAGGGGCGCCGGCGACGTGGTAAACGCTCCGCACCCCGGTCCGATGCCGCCAAAGGAGTATCCATACGAACCGAACTGGTTGAGCGGCATATTGTCCGCGCCGAGCTTGATCGGACTCGGGCGGAGGGTGGGACAGCCGAAGAGTCCGTAATTCTTGATATAGGGATAGAGCGTATACTCCATGAACAGCCCCCGGATGTTGTTCAGGTTAGGCGGACCGGCGGGAAGGTTCGTGCTGAAACCCGTATTCTCGTTATTGTGCCTGTAATCCTCGCCCAGCCACGGGAACGCCTCGTCGTAATCCTGAACGTACATCAAAAGCCCAAGGCCAATTTGCTTGCAATTAGAGAGACACGTGGTGCGCCGCGCGGCTTCCCGCGCCCGAGAGAAAACGGGAAAGAGGATTGCCGCAAGAATTGCGATAATCGCTATAACAACTAAAAGCTCGATCAACGTGAAGCCGCGTTTGCATCTTGGCATTTGGCTGCTCCTTCGGTGTTGCGGAAAAAATATCTCAGTATCGATTAGGACCATTGTAACAACTCTTCGACTGAGTGTCAAGGAATCAGTAATGAAGGAATGTGGCAGGTCGGTAGCCAACCGAACACCATAATACCCCGAGCCACCAATGACATCGGGAGAGTCACCATTCTACCCTTTTTTGTTTTGGCGATCTTATGATTTGCAGCTCCTGTGGCTTTGAGAATCCGGATGCCTCGCGCCACTGCGGCGAATGCGGCGCGCTGCTTGGCGCGTCCTGTCCTGGCTGCGGTTCATTGAATCCAGGTGGATTCAAGTTCTGCGGACAATGCGGCACAGCGTTGTCTCCTAATTCTCCCTCACATATAGCTTCTGTACCATCATCATCGCGGAAACATCCTGAACGGGCCGAAGCTGAGCGCCGGCAGCTTACGGTAATGTTCTGCGATCTGGTTGGCTCGACACCCCTGGCGGAGAAGTTGGACCCCGAGGACTTTCGAAGCGTCCTCCAGGATTTCCAACATGCATGTGTGGACGCCGTCAATCGATATGAGGGGCATATCGCGAAGTACATGGGAGACGGAATTCTGATCTACTTCGGATATCCGCTGGCCCATGAGGACGATGCCAGGCGCGCGATACAGGCGGGTCTCGCCATGCTCAAGTCCATAGAACAGATCAGTGCCGAGACCCAGCAGAAGCATGGCGTGGAATTGAAGGCGCGGATTGGGGTTCATACCGGGCTGGTTGTCGCCGGCGATATGGGAGAGGGCGAACAGTTCGAAAGCAGGGCAATCGTTGGGCAGACGCCAAATGTCGCGGCAAGATTGGAGGCGTTTGCCGAGCCTGGCACGCTTGTGATCAGCGCCGCGACGCACAGGCTTGCAAGTGGCTACTTCGAATATGTGGACCTGGGGGCTCACATGCTTAAGGGCGTGTCGCGTCCCATCGAGATTTACCGGGTGTTGTCGGAAGGATCGGCGCGGAGCCGGTTGGAAGTGGCCGGACTGGGCGGGCTGACGCCGCTGGTGGGCCGGGAGATGGAAGTCGAGCGGCTGGTTCAAAGCTGGAGAGCCGCGATTGGCGGATCCGGCCAATCCATGCTGCTTGCCGGAGATGCCGGGGTTGGAAAGTCCAGGTTGGTTCACACCCTCAAAGAGATTGCCATTGCCGATCCTGAGGTGTGGATCGTAGAAGCGCGCTGCTCCGCTTTTCACACGAACAGCGCGTTCTATCCTGTCATCGATCTGTTCGAGCGCTCGGTCCTTCAGTTTGGCAGCACTGATTCGGACGACGACAAACGCAAAAAGCTGTTCGATTATCTCAAGCAGGTTGGCGCGCCGCTAAAGGAGACTGTCCCGCTGTTCGCTTCATTGTTGTCGATCGATGCGGGGCCGTCCTATCCAGCGGCCGATCCAAATCCGGTACGTCAAAAACAGCGAATACTGGAGATGCTGGTCGGTCTGCTGCTTGCCCGGGCGGCCAGGCAGCCGGTCCTGTTCATCGTTGAAGACCTTCACTGGGCAGACCCATCAACCCTCGAGCTGCTCTCACTTGCATTCGAGAGGATCCTATCGGCGCGGGTATTCGCCATTCTGACGACGCGGCCCGAATTCACCTTTACATTTCCGCTCCAGGCACAACCGGAACGGATGGAGATCGAGCGGCTTCCACAGAGCATGGCCAGGACGATGATACGGAGAGTTGCAGGCGATAAGACTCTACCGGATGAAGTGGTCAACCTACTCATTACAAAGAGTGACGGCGTGCCTTTGTATGTTGAGGAAATGACCAAAATGCTTTTGGAGTCCGGGCAGCTTGCGGAACGCGACCGGTCATTCGAGCTGACGGCTTCGCTGCAATCGTTGGCCATTCCCGCCACGCTGCAGGACTCTCTCATGGCGAGATTGGACCGGCTGTCTACCGTCAAAACCGTGGCGCAGGTTGGAGCGACGCTGGGAAGAGAGTTCTCATACGATCTTATACGATCGGTTACGTCACAGGATGACCGGCTCCTACAATCCGATCTCGCCCACCTTGTGAGCGCCGAAATACTCTACCAACGTGGAGAGGCGGCCGGCGCAACCTATACGTTCAAGCACGCGCTGATTCAGGATGCGGCTTACAACTCATTGCTGAAGACAACCCGCCAGCAGTATCACTCGCAGACAGCCAACGCTCTGCTGGAGAGGTTCCCGCACCAGGCAGAGGCCGGCCCGGAGATAGTCGCCCACCACTTGACAGAAGCGGGCCAGGTCGCCGAATCCCTCCCGTATTGGATGGCCGCCGGGCAGCGGGCGGTGCAGAGGTCGGCCAATCTCGAGGCCATCGCACATCTCAATCGAGGGCTCGAATTGCTCAAGGTCCTTCCGCAGAGCGCCGACCGCGATCAGCACGAATTGCTCCTGCTGACTGCGCTTGGCCCTGCGCTGCTGGCAACCCGCGGTTTTGGAGATGAGCTTGTCGGCGAGACTTACAGCCGTGCCAGGGCGCTCTGCGGCCAGTCAGAAGAGACGCCGCAGCACTTCTTCGTGCTCTGGGGGCTGTTTGCATTCTATATTTTGCGGTGTGATCTGGCAACGTCTGAGGATCTCTGCTACCAGATGATCCGATTTGCGGAGAAGGAAGGGAAGTCCGAATACTGGCTGATGGCGCGGATCTGCCTCGGTGCCAACCAGTTCTTCCAGGGCGATTTCCAGGGAGCTCTGGAAAACGCTAGGGCTGCGCACGGACATTACGACCAGGAGGAGCACCGGCCGCTGGCGGGAATCTACGGGCAGGACTCGGGTGTCGTCAGCCTCACTTATGTTGGACTGGCGCAGCTCTACCTGGGCTATCCGGAACAGTCAGTAGAGATGATGAAGCAGGCGGTCGCGCTCGGCGAGCAGGTAGGATTCATGTTTACACTAATTCAGGCGCGCGTTTATAGAGCCCTCGTGCACATGTATCGTAGAGAATGGGCTGAGGCGCTGTCGCAGGCCCAGCCGATCATCGCTCAGGCAACCGAGCAGGTATTTCCACTATGGGTGGCGCATTCCTTGATGGACGCCGGTCTCTGCCAGGCGAAGCTCGGGAAGATCGATGAAGGGACGGACCTCCTGTCGCAGGGTCTCGGATTGTGGAATCAAACAGGGGCGCTGCTGGCCCGAAGCTCGTTCGAAGGTTTTCTGGCGGAGCTATATGGGGATGCGGGCCGCGCGGAAGAAGCCCTTGCGACACTCCCAAAGCTGTTCGAACACATTGAGAAATCCGGCGAGCGGTTTATGGAAGCTGATCTGTATCGCATTCGCGGCGAGCTTTTACTCAAGCTGCCCAAACCCGATCCGTCCGGCGCCGAGGCGGATTTTCGAAAGGGTATCGACGTCGCGCGCGGGCAAGCCGCAAAACTGCTGGAGTTGCGCGTTGCGCTGAGTCTTGGTTCGCTCCTGATCTCGCTAAGACGGAGCGAAGAGGCACGGAACTTGATCGAGCCGATCTGCGGAAGGTTTACGGAAGGGTACGATACACCGGATCTTATATTGGCCAAGAGCATGTTGGCTTTGCTTTCCGTTAATAGTTCCGGACTGGTTGGAGTCGAGTTGCCGGATACCTCACTTCGTTCCTAAGAAACTTCACCGTTTAGTGTACGAATGTCAACTTGCAAATTCAAAAACAGATCACTACGGGGATGACGGGGGCTGTGACAGTTTCTTACGCGCAACGCCGCGTTAGGCGCGGTAAAATGCTCGGAATGACGAGTGCGGTTGACCGTGCGTGCCAGACCGTCATTCCGAACGAAGTGAGGAATCCGGCCACATCAAGTGTGAACTGTTAAGCTTTCCGCAAAGCCTTGAATCAACCGCATCAACCTTTTCTTGGAGAATTGATCAGATGCCGGACGGTAAGATAGAGAAGATTGCCATTTTGGGCGGCGGGATGTCCTCGCTTACGACCGCGTTCGAGCTGACCAATAAGCCCGGCTGGCAGGAAAAGTACGACATCACGGTCTATCAGGTTGGATGGCGGCTGGGCGGGAAGGGCGCAAGTGGCCGCGGGCCGCACGGCCGCATCGAAGAACACGGCCTCCACATCTGGATAGGGTTTTACGAGAACGCCTTTCGCCTGATCAGGCTGGCGTACAAAGAGATGGTGGAACGCGGACTGTGCCCTCCCGATGCTCCGCTGGCAACCTTCGAGCAGGCCTTTAAGAAGCACAGCCTGATAATGGTCGAGGAACAGACGAAGGATGGTCTAAAGCCCTGGGTATTCCCCTGCCCTACAAACGATTCCGTTCCC
>JBGPOG010000163.1:0-8412 GCA_041487935.1 Chthonomonadia bacterium
GATCCGGTCCATAGCTTCCGGCACAGATAACGCCCTCGCATCTGCCAGGATTTCATCGATTGAGCGCGCTCCGGCACGATTCGTCACCGCATCATGACGAAAATAGGGCGGAACCGGCGGCAGGCCCTCCACGTCGTAGTGAAGAAACCCCGGTTCATCTCCGGCAATAACGAATCGAAGGGCGGGGTTCTCACGGCGCTCGCGACCGATCGTGGAGACGCGCTCGTCGGAAAGCGATCGACCGCACGCGGAACCTGCTCCATGCGCGGGCCAGACCTCCGTATCGTCCGGCAGCTTGAGCAGTTTGTTTGCGAGGGAATGGTACATCATTCGGGCCATGTCCTCGGGCCCGAGGTCCGTCCGTAATCCAGCCAGGTCGGGCCGCCCCACGTCGCCGATAAACAAGGTATCACCCGTGAATACCATTCTCGGGTCTTTGTCTGTTCCGATGAAAGCCAGGACACTCGTATCCTCAGGCGTATGGCCCGGCGTTTCGAGGAAGCGAAGCATGACTTCTCCCAACTGGATTTCATCGCCTTCGTGAACGGCATGGTGTGGAAATGTGGCGCCGGCCCTATGGCCAACGTGGATCGTTGCCCCGGTCCGGCGGGCGAGCTCGATGTGGCCGGAGACGAAATCCGCGTGCAGATGGGTCTCGATGACGTGGGAGATGCGGAGGCCAGCCGATTCTGCGTCCGCCAGATATTCGTCTACATCGCGACGGGGGTCTATGACCGCGGCCTCACCGTTGCCTCCCCCAATAAGGTAGGAAGCATGCGCCAGGCAGCCCAGATAATAGGGTTTGAAGTACATTTATGGCACTCCATTAGGCGGACGACTTAACAGAAATTCGTTGGTCTAAGAACTCGCTCGCCGCCGAAAGCCGATAATGGACCGTGACGGCGGCCGCTATCGAGCCTATCAATTCCGCGCATATTTGAGGTAAATGCAGAATACGTCAGCCCCGTCATGCTGCAATGTCCATACGGACCCGTACCGGGCATCTGCTTTTAGCCCAGCTCGGTGCAACCTGTGAGATCCTTTCAGGATGACGGGATACGATGACATAGTAGACTTGTGCACTCACCTCATTTAGATGGCTACTTTGCAATCGTTAAGCGTATTGCTGGGGCGGGCTCGCGATCGTTCCCTAGGGCGCCTTCGATGACGAGATCAAATGTGCCGGCATGTGCATCCGCCGCGGCGGCGAGGGTGATTTTGCCGTCGTTCTGCTTTGCCGCGATATGCGTAAATGCTGCCGTGACCTTATCCGGTAGTCCCCGCGCGCTCAACTTGATCTCGCCATCGGATCCCATTCGACGAACGGTCTTTGCGATCAACTCGATCTTCCCGCCAGGTTTGAGCGTAATCTCATCGTTCGACACGGACAGAGCAACTGGGCTCGATTTCTCAGTGAAGGCGAGCATCATAAGATCCCACTCGTGGTAGGGCCTGGTATAAGAATATTCTTTGGCAAGGTCGAGGTCAATCGAGCGGTGCTCGTACTTTTCTCTTGGGCGAGCTTCGTGCTCGATGAGCTTCCCGCCGATTCGCGCGCGTCCAACGATATGGATTTCAACCCCGGAGGGCGCCGCTTCCGCGAGCGCGGATATTGTAATCTCAGTGGCGTTTTTGCCGGGTGGGACCAAGCCTCCCCGAAATCGGGCTCCATTTGGGAGCCCGTTGGCTGTGACCTCAATTGGCCCGTCGAAGCCGCCAAGGCGATCGACCGTAACCGGTACCGCCGTCGTATTGCCCGCTCCTACCGCCAGCCGATCCACGTCTAAAACCAGTTGAAAATCCGGTCCAAGCTTGCGCGCGGACAGCCGGTAGTAGCAATCCGGACCGGTTTTCTCCTCGACATTCCTGGCTTCTATGGTAAAGCTTCCCTCAACCGCGGGGGTGAATTCAAGACGGGCGTCCTTGCCGATCGCATCATCGTTGGAGGCGACCTCTTTGCCGGAAGAGTCCAGGACGCGCAGCGCGCCGTCTATGCGCGATCCGATGCGCCGTCCGAAGAGGTCGAAAAGGTACTTCTCATTTGGCGCTCCTTTGAAGAAGAACCGAATGACCGGAAACCGCTCAAACGAGCCGTCCATATCAGCCGGCAAGATCGGTAATGGCATATTTGCATCGGTTTCGGTTATTCCTGAGACCGGCGCCCGATCGACCAGCAACTCGATCGGAGGCGCTTGGCGGTCGCCCAATTTCAGATCGGTCCAAATATTACCCGCCGGCGAATCCGGTGGGATGGAGACGACAGCCGAATGTGCCGAACCCAGATTAGCGCCTTCAAGCAACAGCCCAACTTTTCGGCCGGGCCGCTCGCCTCGCGGCACGTATCCCGAGATGAGCGGAATCTTCCCGGCTGTCAAGCGATATACATAATCCGGACCACCGTTGAATTCCGAGTCTCGGACGGTGAGGAGGTATTTCCCGCTCTTTGTAAACTTGTACGCGAATTGCGGGTCATGTTCCCAGGTCGACTGAGCCAGGCGGATCAAGTTTCCCGATTCGTCACGAAGCTCGAGAACGGGATCCATCCACGACCTGATGCGGGCGCAGTTGCAGTCGAATGCCCAGGTTTCGCCCGCTTGCGGATTGAGAGTAAATCGATCTCGCGACGCCTTTTGCGGCAGCCGTGAATTCACGACGACCGGCTTCGAGCCGTCGAGGGGCAACGGAGCGTCGCTCTCGGTCATGGGCTTTTCTAAGACGAGATTCGGGAAGACATCCACCCAGAAGCGGCGCCCGTTTGAAGCGCCTTTCGGAGTGGTGATCCTGATCTCGCGAGGCCCGACGCGGGCGTTGGGAGGCACAACGAATTCGGCGCTCACCTGGTCACCGGAGGGGTTCACTTTGACGGCCTGGAATGTGACGTCCCGGCCGCTAATATGAAGTTGGGCTCCCGCCAGATTCTTCCCTGCTATCTGGACCACGGCTTTCTCGCCGCGCATGGCCCCGGCGGGAAGCAGACCGCCAATCTCCGGGGCTTGAGCATGTGCAGGAGACATCGACCACGAAGACGCGACGAGGAGAAGGACGGACTTGAAGATACGACAAGCCAACCAGGCAACACGGGGAATTCCATGACCGGATCTCCCCGTGATCGAGCGCGCTGAAATCGACAGAGCTGTCGTGTTTATGAATCTGCTCTGTTGGGTCATTTCATGACCAGAGTCCCGGTATTCCGGGCGAAACTCCGACGATTTTTGCCTCTCGAAGCTTCTGCGACACGTCCATGCCCATGAGCCGGGCAACTTCCATGTAAGTGTCTTCCGGGCGCACGGGGTCGCTGGCTGGATACTGGGCGCGCGAATCGCTCGAGCCGATAACCCTTCCGCCCTGAATCCCGCCTCCGGTAATGAGATAGCTATAGACAAACGGCCAGTGGTCCCTGCCGGCTCCGCTATTGACGGGGGTACGGCCGAACTCTCCGGTCACCAGAACCAGAGTTTTCTTATCCATGCCTCGCCGGTAAACATCATCGATCAGCGCCGAGAGAGAGCGGTCGAACTCCGGAAACTGCTTCTTGCAGCGCGTGAAATTGTCGCCATGATTGTCGAAACCCATATTGTCTACTTTGTCATTGATCGGGTGCGCGCGCCAATTGACCTGAACGTATCGAACTCCGGACTCGATTAGCCGGCGTGCCATGAGGAGTCCCTGGCCGAACTGGGTCATCCCGTAGCGCTCGCGGATGGGAACCGGCTCTTTCGTAAGATCGAACGCTTGCTTGGCCTTTGGTGAAGTTACCAGGCTGAATGCCTTTTCGTAAGCAGCGTCGTAAACCCGAGTATCGCTGCTCTCGATCTGTTTTTGATACTGATCGACCGCTTTGAACAGCTCATGACGCAGATTGAGACGATCGCCGGTCAATGTTGGCGGAGGTGACAGCGCGGCGAGTTTGTCGACTGGCGCCATAGGATCGTAAACCCGGAATGGCAGAGTCGCATTACCCAGAAATCCGCCATCCTGGCCAAGCGGGCCGTTTCCGGCTGTATCCCACATTCGGGGGCCGATCTGAATGGCCGACGGAAGAGCGTTCCGCTGCGGCAGGAAGCGGCCGACGACGGTTCCTAAATTGGGCGCCTCGCGGCCCGGGCCCACTTTGTTGCCAGTAAGAGTGTAGTGCGCCGCCTGCGCGTGAACGGTCTGGTCGTGCGTGGCCGATCGAATGATCGTGTATTTGTCCGCCATTTTTGCCAGCATTGGCAGGTGCTCGCAGATCTCGATGCCTGGGACGTTGGTTTTGACCGGCTTGAACTGCCCGCGAATTTCGGCCGGCGCTTCGGGCTTCATGTCGAACGAATCCTGGTGCGGCGGTCCGCCCCACAGGAACACGAGGATGAGCGACTTTTCGTTGTCGGCGCGCTCTGCCGCCATTCCCTTTTGTGCCGCCAAGAGCCCAGGCAGGGTAAGTCCCAGAAATCCGGCGGAACCAATCTGGATAAACTCCCGCCGTGAAACGCCGTCGCAAGTATGGACCGGCTCGTGGCCGAATTCGATCATGGAATTGTTTTCTCCCGATTAATACCTTCGCGAAGCTGAATGTGTTCTCGTATCCAAGCCACAAACTCCTCGCGATCGATTCTTCCTGCCGCTACACACAGTATCACACGTTCGTGTTCATCAACTGCTCCGATCAAGGCGCGCCCGTTCATTTCGAGGAGCGCATCCATAGCTGCGTGACCAACCCGTTTGTTACCATCGACACAAGCATGATTGTTTATTAGCGAGAACGCCAAGACGGAAGCTTTTTCATGTATTGTTGGATATAGGTCGACTCCTCCGGAACTGCACTCCGGTTGACTAATGGCAGACGCCAACCCACCTGGATCGCGCAGTCCATGGCTCCCACCGGTGTCGTCGACAATCCGCCTGTGTAGTTCGATGGCTTGAGCGACGCTGACGTATTCGGTCATGCCAATAGGCGGTACAACTCTCTATTCTCGCGAACGACACGATCCGCGATTCGCCCGAACCGCTCATCCGGGTGTCGCAAGAAGTCTTGCATACCCAACTCCACGAGTTGTTCGACCGTAACATTGAGCCTCTAGGCCTCATTTTCGAGTCGCATTGCGAGTTCGTCTCGTAAATCGATCGTTACTGTCGCCATTTTCAAGTTTCCCAACCGTCAATCATGCCGCTATATGTGCCCTGAATAACTCATTTTACCAAACGAACCCAATTTCCGCTATGTCAGGGGGTGAAATGCGGTCATAGCAATGACGAGCCGTCCCAGGAATGGCCTGGGTCCGGATAGAAGGTCAGCCCGGCCTGTCCCCCGCCGATCGCAACCATCACCAGCCATCCCCCTGGAACCTTCGTTCTCCGAGCCCAATAGTACTTTGATTCGGCCTCCAGTTTCGATCCGGTCTTCAGTTCTTCCCATAGTAGTCCCACGATGTTTACTCCATGCTGGTTAGTGATTGAACAAGAACTCCTTGCTGTTCACCAGCACCCAGAGCAGGTCTTCGAACGCGCGGCGGCGGGCTTGTTGCGGGTTGTTGGGCGATTGGGTAATTGGGCTATTGGGTAGTTGGATCGTCTTGTCGTTACTCTTTGGTGGCGCGGAGCTAGTGACTGCTACAGACGCCACGGTTGACGTTTTAGAAACGGACGGCTCAATCTTAAAGTTCAAAATGGCGCGATGAATCGCGGCGAGGCCCGACTTGCGTTCGGGGGCTGCGGGCTTCCGGCCCAGCGCCGTCAGATAGAGAGTATCGATGATTTCATCATCCGGCTTGTTCGCCGTGACGAGCCGATCGGCCAGGCCACCGTCGGCTGTGACTTTATTATTTACCATGTCCCCATTGATAAACAGCAGCGCCTGAGTCATGCTGGGTTCCTGGGTGCGCTCGCATTCACAGGTAATCTGGCGAGGCGGGCGGCCGAAGCTGTCCATGAATTCCGATTTCACATGCGTGTCCGGCAACTGAAGAGCGCGGTAACCCGGCGGCATCCCGGGAAACTGCTCGGGAACTCCGGTCACCTGGCCGACCGCGTCCAGGATCTCCTCTGCAGTGAGCCTCCGGACGAAGTAGCGGCTGAAGTAACGGTCATCGCGGGCATTTCGGGAATTAGGCGCCGAAGACAGTTGGTATACCTGAGATCTCGCAATCGTACGCATTAGATGGCGCAGATCGTATCCGTGTTTGACGAGGTCGGCTGCGAGTGCATCGAATAGCTCGGGATTGGTAGGCGGGTTGGTTTCGCGCAGATCGTCGACCTGCTCGACCAGCCCGACACCCATAAAGTGCTTCCAGACACGATTCACAATGCAGTGGGAAAAATACCAGTTGTCGGGCCGGCTGAGCCATTCTGCGAAGGCTTTCCTGCGGTCATTGCTCCTATCCACGGTTAGCCTTGCGCTGCCCAGGGGAGTCGGAGGCATTGGCTTTCCCAATCGTGGTTGGATGAGGTCGCCTTCAGGAGCATTGTAGACCGTCATCTCCTCGTTGACATAAATGCCGAGATCGGCCTTCCATTTTACGCGGGCGAAGATGTTCGCCATCCCGTAATAGTCGTTCTGCGTCCATTTCTCGAGCGGGTGATTGTGGCAGTGCGCGCAGCCCACGCGGATGCCGAGGAAACCCTGGCTGATGTTTTCGGCCAGCTCTTCGGGCTTTAGGGCCGTCCGGAAATAGTTGGCGGGTCCGTCAAGGAAGGTATTTCCGGTTGAGGTCAACACCTCGCCGCACAGAACATTCCATGGTTTGTTCGTTCGAACGGCGTCGTGGAGGTAGGCGTAGAATGCCCACATCCCCTTGTCCTTTAGCGTTCCACGGTTTACGCGGAACAGGTCGCACCATTTATAGGTCCAGAAATCGACGAACTCCGGGCGAGACATCAAGGCATCGATGAGCTTGGCGCGCTTTTGGGGGTTGCGGTCCGCGCAAAACGATTCAATCTCACTCGGGGCCGGCAGCGTTCCCAGAAGATCAAGGTACAGCCGGCGAGCAAATTGTGCGTCGGATGAACGTTCTGATGGCCAAAGATTGAGCGTCCGGAGCTTGCGGTAGACGTGCTCGTCGATGAAATTGCTTCGTTGAAGGGTTGGATAGGCTTTAGGATCGATCTTGTATGGATAGGGCGAAGTCACCCGCGCAATGGCTACGCTGCTCTGGTAGCCGGCGGTTATTGCCGTTTCCCCTTCACCGGCGATGGTCACCGCGCCATCCGGCTTGACCGTCGCGACGTTCTCATCGTTCGTCGCGAATCGGGTCCAGTGGGTTACATCGCGGGTCGAGCCGTCTGAGAATTTCGCGTAGACCCGGAAGTTGATTTGCTGCTTAGGTCTCGCGATTCGTTGTGGCGGAACGACCTTCAACGCAACGACGTGAGAATCATTCGGACCTGGTCCGGGCGCGCCTTGTGCCAGCCAATCGGCGAGAATGCGATACTCCGGTGAGTTGCGCCTGATGACCTGGCCGCCCATATGCGGGACTTCCAGGAGCGGTTTTCGCAGAAAGAGGCTTGTCTCGGGGGCTGCTTTGCAAATCCGCCTCCCGGTCAGCTCCCGGGTAATGTAGTAGTAGTCGAGCTCGGGAGCGTAGCCTCGGAGGGTCAGGCGGAAACCATTCTTCCCTACTGCAGCTCCGTGGCAGGTTCCCTGATTGCATCCCGTACGCGTAAGTACCGGCACGACATCGTTGACGAAGCTGATCGCCTTTGCATTGAGGCTCTTTGAGACTGGCTGGCTTTTGCCTGAGGTTAGAGTTACGACCGCCAGTATCGCAATCAATGCTGCTCTAAAGCGCACGTGCTTTCAATCTCCCATGAACCGCTCGATGAGCCTGCGTAGTTGGACGACATGGGCCGGTAGATGTTTCATTGATTAGACCGATGTCCTGCGTCCATTATGGCGCATTCGGACGAACAGTTGCTACTATTGGGATTTCGGCAAGCCGTTCACAATCTCGAATTGAATGATGCATACCACCGATTGTAGGGGTGAAGCATTCGAACGATCAGTTTGTACGTTAACGAGACGATTATGTGCGAATGCTTCACCCCTACTCTCATCAACTGTGAACAGCTACAATTACGGTGTTACGATTCTGAGCGAGAGCGCGCGGCCAAGAAGCGTTCGAAAGCGGACTCGATATCCTGTTACTCCACTATCGACACGACAATGAACGGAAAACGGCGAACGATCGCCCACGTTCAAGTTCTGCAGTTCCAATAGTGCGGATTCTACTTGCACCAGACGATCCTCGGAATCCAACAGCTCTACTACCGTTTCCACATTGTCGAGAGATGAGGAGGAAGTGTTCTCGACCTCACCTACTACTGCGAGGAAGCCATTGCGGCCGGTAGCCAGGGTCCCGTGAAGCGCGAGAACGGCATTGCCGCCTGACGATTGCAAGTGCCTGGCGACTGGAGCCGCTTGACGTTTCGGGACCAGCA
>JBGPOG010000164.1:0-8393 GCA_041487935.1 Chthonomonadia bacterium
ACTTCCACCCAACATACTCAATCAACTGACTCCCGGCGGTATTTAAGGCGGACGCCGCATTTTGTCTCGTTCCCGCGCCCCGCGTGGTAACCCGATGTGGGCGCTCCTCGTCCGTTTACTGCATGCGGCGCAATTAAGAGCACTAGATCGCTCCTTGGCTACCGATAAGAGACCGATGCTTTCGTTGCTCTACAAAGCTCGTCAATAGGGATACTGGCAGCCTTGCCGTTCCGGTAACCTATGGGGGCTTTTTCAGGAGACAACCAGTGCAAATACATTTGAGCTCCGTTTTTAGCAACAATACGACTTACGTTCTGCTGTCGCTTATCTTAGCCTTCGCCGTCGCCATATCTTGCGCAAATGTCTGGGAGTACCTTTCCCTCCGCAAGCGTCACGGACAATACGCTTGGCGCAGCGCCCTAGCGGACTGGAGCATCGTGCTCGGTCTCATCGCGTTGGTAGTTCGTGAAGCACATTCCGAAGCCGGTCTGCCACTAAACGCCGGACTTGCGCTGGGACTTTCATTCTGCCGCTGCTCATGCTCGTTTGGGCGTTTAATCTGAGATTCTGGAGCTTACGTCGGCGGAGCTTAAAAAACGACGGGGACCTTGCGTCGTTTTAGCTCGTTCCGCGGACGCTTCGCGCGGGAACCCTTCCGTGGACGCTCCGCATCCAATGCCCTTTTGGAAAACTCCGTTTCTGGTCACTGCGATCAGGTGTATTGGACTTTAATAGGCAACGCGCTAAGAGTGGGTGTTTTGTCCTGGCTCCAGCTGCTTGGGATCGATGGGTTTACAATGCCTATTGCCGCCGAGCCAGAATGAGCACGAGTTTGCTTGAAACACCTACTTCGCTCACGTGCCGTTGATTAGTGCCGGCCCTCGAGTTTGCACCCCCGCTACCGCATTAACGAACACGTTCACTGAACCTCAATTCAAACATTAAAGTCGAAGCGCCTGATTAGAAAATCTGATGTAGGCATACGCCAAGACAAGTCAAACTCCGCGAAACAACGAAACCTGGAACATAATTAGAACGTTAGCTAAATATACAATCAACGACAAGTGAACTGAGCTTATGGATTCAGTATTCAAGGCGCTGGCCGATGCAACGAGGCGGCGCATCTTACGTTTGCTCAACGACCGCGAAATGACGGCAGGAGAGATTGCGGATAATTTCGAAATCTCCGCGCCATCGATGTCACACCATTTCAACGTCCTCAAGCAAGCAGACCTCGTCTTCGCCCGCCGCGATGGACAGCAGCTCTACTACTCACTGAACACGACGGTGTTTCAAGACATCCTCACCGCCCTCATGGAGATGTTCTCGAAAGAGAAAGAGGGAATGGAGACAAACGAATGAGAACAAGGCAAGCGATCCTCTGGATGGCGATCATGGCCGCCGCGGCGCTGATCTATTCGGCGATTATTGCGCCGAGCCTGCCGGATATCGTACCGATCCACTGGAATATTCACGGCCAGCCGGACGGATGGGGCAGCAGGTGGGTCAACCTGCTCATGGCGCCGGGGATCATGATGCTGATGCTTGTACTTACCATTGTCCTTCCGGCAATTTCCCCGAAGAACTTCTCGCTTCGGGATTCGGAGTTGGCGTTCTGTATGCTGATGGTAATCGTCTGCGGATTCCTCGGCTTGGTCCACATCCTGCTTCAGCGGGCGGTTTTGCATCCGGGTTTCGACTTCTCAAGAATTCTCGTCGCCGGTGTGTTCTTGTTGTTCGCGCTCATGGGTAATTTGATGGGCAAACTGCGAAAGAACTTCTGGGCGGGAGTCCGCACCCCGTGGACGCTTGCCAGCGACCGAGTGTGGGTGGCGACGCACCGCCATGCGGCGCGGCTTTGGGTTGGAATGGGCATTGCCGGAGCGATCCTCACCCTATTCGGCGCCCCGCTCGCTGCATTGTTCGTTCTTCTCATGGTGGGAGGACTATGGCCGGTAATCCAATCGTACATTTTCTATCTCAGATTGGAGAATGGGGCAGCGTAAACCGAGCTCGCCATCAAGCTGTGCGCATCGCATGGAAAGGCACTTGACATAATGTTGAGCATGAATGCGGGCGGGCGGCTGTTCGATAAAGAAACGCAGCTAACAATCCGTCATCCCGACGAAGGACGGATTTGCTTTTGACGTTTGGAGCGGCCTTGTTTTCAGGAGAGAGGGACAAAGCACCCGTCGCGTCTGGACGGTCGGATTCGCATAGGCTCCTAATGACAAAGGTCAAAAACAGATCCCTACGGGATGACGGATCCGCTGCGCTTGTCATTAATTGCAGCGTGTTGCTAGAAACATAAACTGGTCGGAACGACGGCAAAGGCGCGAAGCTCCAAGTGCAAATACGCGCAGTGTGCTTATGGACTCTTCCGTTTGCGCTAATCGCCCCGAATAACCCTTAAAGCAGGCGTTAACGTTGATTGATCAACTCGGACTGAACACGAGAAAAAACTGGCTGGAGATAAATTCGTATCGGTCGGCGACGCGCCATCCGGCAGCCTGGGCCTCCCGGATAACGTCCTCTTCCCGAACCCAGTGGTTTACGGGAGCGGGCGGTTTACCGTGGCGATCCGGATCGAAGTCGATGATCGCCAGCTTAGCTCCTGGTTTTGCCGCGCGCTTTAGCTGCTCGAGAAACTCGACAGGCTTCTGGACCTCGTGGTAGACGGTCAGCAAGACGAAGCAGCCGATCGAGTGATCGGGCAGTTTCGGATCGCCGCCGCTTCCGAGGACAACCTTAATATTCCCAAGCTTCGCCGCGTGGCGTTTCAGCGCCGGCAGGAATTGACTCTGAATCTCTTCGGCATAAACCGTTCCATGTTTGCCCACCGCCCTGCTCAGATGAGGCAGCAGATACCCGGACCCCGAGCCGATATCCGCCACGGATTCGCCCTGTCGAAGGTTTAGCGCGCTCACTATTCGGCCAGGGTGCTGCCATTCGTCGCGTCCAGGTTCATCCAACAACGAAGGAGCGAGAGCGGGATCGAACAATGGCGCAACGTATCGGGGCGGCGGTTCTGTCGGGCGTGCCGATTGGGCGCGCGGGTCTCTATTGCATCCTCCAATGAGCATGATTACCCAAAGGCAAAACACCGCACGGAATCTACGCGTAGAATCAGTATCGTTCATAGTACGGCCAGATTCGACGCAATCCCACCGAGTCCTTTGGTAAGGTCGCGCCGATGATCCTTTCGAACAAGGGAAATCCAGACGGACTGGTGAACGATCCGAAGGAGTAAGGAGAATCGCGCGGAGTGATCATCTTAGGCATCGACCCTGGATTTGCCACCATGGGCTATGGCGTTCTGGATAAGCAGGGGCAGCGCTTGACCGCATTAGACTTTGGTGTGATCACGACCCCGGCAACCGATCCAGCCCCGAAGCGAATCCTGACGATCAACGACCGTCTCTGCCAACTGTTCGACCAGCATAAACCGGACTTCCTGGTTACCGAACGCCTCTTCTTCGCGAAGAACGAAACGACCGCTTTCGGCGTCGGGCGCACCATCGGGGTCGCGATGCTGATCGCGGCGCAGCGAGGTATCGAATGGGCGGAGTACACCCCGCCGGAAGTGAAGCAAGCGGTGGTCGGCTATGGCGGCGCGGACAAGAAGCAGGTGCAGTACATGATCCAGCGCCTGCTTAACCTGCGAGAGTGCCCAAAACCGGACGATGCGGCCGATGCCCTCGCCGTCGCCATCTGCCACGCGCATTCAGCGGGGATACTTGCTCTGCAGGAAAAATATTAACCGCAGAGGACGCGGAGGGCAGCAAAGGGATTAATGGAGTTCAGCCGAATTTCAAAGTCCGAACGTTCATAATGTTTAAACTGGCGTCATGCCCTCCGACTGGCCAAGCTAAGCGTTGGAGGCAGGTTTGCCGCGGCCGTCGCGCACGAAAAGTATCATCTCGGCCAGGCAAAATCCGTGCGCTTAGGGCCACTTTTCCCTTCCTGAAACGGGCGAATCCATTTGGTTGATTTCACGCGTCACATTATTCCTAGAATCTAAGAATTAGAAAAGAGCCACCGATGCCCACGACAATCGCTTCTAAACTTGCAATCGACAGCGGAGCGCCCCTCCGTACCAAACCCTGGCCGGATTGGCCGGTGTGGGACGAATCGGAGGAACGAGCTCTTCTGGAGGTTCTACATAGCGGGCAATGGTGGTCGGTCGGGGGACGGAAGGTGCCTGAATTCGAAGAGGCGTTCGCAAGTTTTCACGATGCCAAGCACGCAATCTGCGTAACGAACGGTACCGCCGCGATCGAGGTGGCCCTTCGCGCGCTGGGCATTGGGTGCGGCGATGAGGCCATCGTACCACCGTACACGTTTATCGCTACCGCAAGCAGCGTTCTGGCGGTCTCCGCGACACCGGTCTTCGTGGATATCGAGCCCCACAGCCTCAACATCGATCCAACAAAGATCGAAGCCGCCATCACTCCGCGCACAAAAGCAATTATCCCGGTACATATCGCCGGCGGCCCGGCGGACATGGACGGCATCTTAGAGGTAGCGCGCAAGCACAACCTCTTTGTCATCGAAGACGCGGCGCAAGCTCATGCGGCAGAGTGGAATGGCAGGAAGGTCGGCGCGCTGGGTGATTGCGGAACGTTCAGCTTCCAGGCGAGTAAGAACTTGAACGCCGGTGAGGGCGGGATCTTGATCGCTAACGACGACGAGATCGCCGATAAGATCTGGTCGGTTCACAACGTGGGGCGGACCAAGAGCGGCAAGTGGTACGAGCACCACGTACTGGGCGGAAATTTCCGGATGACCGAATGGCAGGCGGCAATCTTACTTTCCCAGCTCAAACGACTTCCGGAACAAACACGGCGTCGCACGGAGAACGCCGATTACCTAACCTCTAGGCTGCAGCAATCGCCCGGTATCGTTACCCTTCGGAAGGACCCGCGCATCACCTGTCATGCAAATCACATCTTCGCTTTCCGGTACGACTCGGCGCAGTTCGGCGGACATTCTCGGGATCGGTTTGTCGAGGCCCTAAACGCCGAAGGAGTTCCTTGCAGCGCGGGATACGTGCCTCTCTACCGGGAGCAGGTCTTCCAGCGCAAAATGGCGGCAACCGGATCGTGGTGCCGGTCCGGCCGGCAAATTGATTGTGCAGCGTCCGTATGTCCGGTGTGCGAGCAGATTTGTGAGGATACCGTCTGGCTCGGTCAGAACGTGCTGCTCGCCGGGCAAGCGGACATGGATGAAATTGCCGATGCGATCGAGAAGATCCGGCAGGCGTGGTTGTGATTTTAGACCTTCACTCACGGCGCGTCTATGCCGCGCATTTGTCCCTACGCTTCGGTTCTTCGGCCTGCTCCCAGGGTCCCCTGACGGCCACATAGCAAGCGACCCGGCCATCCAGGCTGCCGGGCAGCCTGTCTTCGCGGTCAAGCCTGATCGTGCGGCCGGTGGCTACCTGACGGTAAGTTCCCGGCGGAACGAGTTCCCCGGCGAGATGTATCTCATCGGCAAAGCAGTCATTATCGGGCGCTTTCCACATGGCCTTGCTCCTATCGTTGCTCGTAATCCCGATTTCATAACTTCTCAACAAGCTTCTGCGCACAACGCGGACAGTAGTGATACGTCTGGTCGTTCTTTACGACAAAGAGCCATCCTTCAGTCGTGGTCCAGCTCCCAGCGGATTCCGGGCGAAGAACCGCGCGCAAAGCCACGGGAGCAAGCGCGCGCGCTTCGCAGCCTTCTCCGTCACACTCCACAAACTGCCTGTCTGCAAGCCGGATCATGTTAGTTTGCTGCATCTCTTCCTTGCCATGTGCCAATTATAGCGGGATATACAACCTAAGGAAATCCACGAAATGGCGGATTGTGGGACCTATCTGGCTATTGCTGGGAAGCAGGTGGATCGCCAGTTCGCCATCAATAAAACGAACCCCCTCCCAGAAGCATGTGAGAGGGGATTGATTCATGTCGCGCGGACACGATGTCCGCTGTTCAGGTTGGAGGTGTCAGTGGTTTTTCATTCTCGCTCCATCAACGGGTCGGAACCTGTTATCGCGAGCCAATCCTGGCGGTCGACTCTCGATTCCCGCGGGCATTCGGATCGATTCTTGCCCAAAGTTGCGCGGCTTCGCCGGTGTGGCCGGACGCTTCATAGAGATACGCCAGCATAAGCTGCGCACCGCGATCGTTCTTATTCGAATTCAGAGCCTGCGTCTTGGCCTGGATCAACTTCTCCGTCTGCCCGGTTTGCCGGGCAGACTCTGCATATTTCCGCCCGGCCCACCAGTCGCGAAAGAACGAGGCATCGCGCGGGCCTTCCGCCTGATGACAAAACGAATTACCGCACTTCAGCGCGCGGCTTCCGAAGTCGATCAGCCGGCCATAGGCTTCCACGGCGCCGTTCCCATCCCCGATGCCTTCCATCGCTCGGGCGGCAGATCGCAAGTAGAAGCGAGATTCGTGCCTGTCCATCTTCGGTTCGCTCATCCCATGGAGCTCCGCCAGTACCGTTTCGCCTTCGGCCCTGGCTTCGATCGATAAGCCTGCTTCGCGAAGGGTGGAAGCAAGCTGGGCGCGTACGTCGAAAGGTTTGTGGCTCATCCGGCTGCCGTCGGCTGCGCTCAAAAGCGAGGTCCGCAGCTCGTTCACGAAGTCAGTCAATAGCAACTGCTTGCTCAATCGTTTTACGATGGGATCCTGGCTGAATTGGGAAAGTCGGCGAAGAACCGGCTCGATATACCGGCCTTGCGCGCGCAGTCCTTGAAAAGCTGATTGCCGCGCCGCGGGATCCGCTGAAGAAAGGTCCTTAATCGATCGCTCGACCTCGCGCTCGCGCTCGGGTGTTAGAAGCTCCGCGCGACCAACCATTACGCGAACCAGATTAGCGGGTTTCGGCTTGATCTCCATGGGAATGAACGAATCCGTCCATGGCTGGGGCAACACGTACAGAACCCGTACTCCATCGGTTTTGAAGTAACTATTGGTCCACGTGTGAACCATGGCGCGCGCTTCTTTGGGGTACAAGCCGGACTCGACCAGATGGCTCGCAAGTTCCTCCCCAACCTTTCTGGTGAACCCGTCGATAGGTTGCGACTCCTGCATCGATGGTATAACGCCGATCTCCGCTGAGCCTGAAGAGATGCTCGGGAAGTAGCGATAGGCCCCTCGGCCGTTTTCGACTCGAATGACAAACAGATGCCGCAACGGCCCCTGCAACAGCCCGGAATAATTGCACTTAATCGTTCCGCCGTTAGTGCCGCTTAGTTTTAATGGTAGATCGGCCCTGCCCAGTCCACGATAAAAGATGAATCTGTCCGTTTCAATCGGACCTGCGTTTGGTGGATCGGCACGAAGGCTGACAAATGCCGAATCGACTTCGCGAGCATAATTCCAAAGCGCATCGGATGCCGTGGATGCGAGCCTCGGTTCCCTGGTCTTTCCTGGCGGGGAGATACACACGTTCCACGCTATGTGCCCGTTGCGAAGCTGGGGCGGTGATCCTGTCTGGGTGAGACCAGGTCCCACGAAGGAGGCTCGTGGATACCATTGGGTCCACAGCCCTCCTGGGAACGACACCTTCACATCAACATCAAGCGGGCGATCCGTGTAGAAGTAGATCACGGGCGTCTCGCCCTTCAAGCTTGCGGAGTGCAGCCTGAGCTGATCCTTGCTTCGAGCATGCACAAACGATGGGAGCGCGTGCTCCTCGTGGTACATTCCGTCCAACGTAACGCCGTCGGAGCCGCTCATTGTCAGAAACGTGCCCCATTCATGGACGGTCAGGTTGCCGCTCTGTTTAGCGGGGGCGGCGCCCAGACAGGTCGTGGTTCCAACGAGCGCAGCGGCCAACCCCATTCTCTTACAGTGCATCTTGCCAACCTCCAATTCGATTTCGCCATCCAACTTGGCGCTCGATCCGATCCCAACTTCGAGGAGAGACAATGCGGTAATGATGTTTAGATGCGCGCAATATGAGCAGGGTTCAAGATCCCCGCGAAAATAATGAAAGCAATGCAATTCAGGTGAATCCACGGGGAGGAATCCGTTTCGCACTAGCGAAGTAAATCGAACAGGCAGTTGCAACAAAATGGGCTCGCGATAACGAAGGATATGATGTTGTGTTCATCGTTTGAACGATCGTCTACTGGTTCGACCAGACTTGTTGAACCCAGATTACTTACGTTCAGACTGATTGAGGCACAACATGTTTTTGACGTCATTCCGAACAGCGTGAGGAATCCGGCCACTCAACCCACTAATCGGAGGTCGCCGGAGTCCGCAGCGCCGCTCCTAAGGACAAACGTCAAAAGCAGGTCCCTCACAACGACGGTTCGGGATGACGGAATTGCTGACGGTTCGGGATGACGGAATTGCTGACGGTTCGGGATGACGGAATTGCTGACGGTTCG
>JBGPOG010000165.1:0-8393 GCA_041487935.1 Chthonomonadia bacterium
AACAGATGGGAGGAACCTCAGTGTGATCCACTCTCCGATACCCTAGAGATGCCGGCTCTTCACGATAATAAGTGGCAGCCAAAACACTCAAGCGCTAAGCTTATCCGTCGACGAAACAAACCTACCTTCCCTAATCACTTCCTGCTATCCTTGTGTGGTACATTTGGAAAATCAAGATCAGGAAAGGTCGTATCGCACTTCAAAGCGGCCTTTAGCAGCTCCTGGGGCGGTTCGAACGAGGTAGAGAGTGGGCGAGGAATTGTTCATAGAACTCTATACCATACTCTTTTCAGAGCAGCAACTCGAGATGGATCTGCAAGGCCTTCGTCGGTGCTGTAGGAGTGTCAACAACTCTATTGAGGACGCGACCGCTCTATTCATGCCACAGCTAAAGGACGACGAATATCGTACGCTATGCGGCAATCACAACCTATCGGTGCGAAACCTTGCCTCCCAGGTCGAAGAGTATTCCCGGCGCCTGATTGGTGCCCTAGAACGTCTGCAATCACCCTAAACGATTCCTTATTCCCTCAGCGGTGGGTTGGCTAACCGGGCCAGCAGTTGCGTTTAGTCGAAGCGGTCAATCGGTCGAGTTTCCCCCCAACAGCCACGAGGTACTGCACTCCAGAGCGGACGCAAGTACAAGCAGTTCCAGATCATGCACACTCCTGCGACCACGCTCCATGCGAAAGACATCGCGCCTATCGGCGACCTCGTCGTTGGGCACGTTGAGAAAACTGTCGAACTGACCGGCGAAGGATTGCCGCGTTCCATCTTCATCACACGCGGAGGAGCGCACCGCCACGCGCTCGCCGGCAGGACAAAGTGCGGCGAGCGCCCGCGCGAGTTCGAGGCGCACGGCTTCGCATGGCGCGACCGCTGCGACCATTGCGCTTAGATCGGTGTCGTATGTTGCAGCTTGGAGGGTCTGACGCTGGGCGCCGGACAGGCTCGCATCAAATGCGCCGGGCGAGAGTACGAACCATGCCGGAACGGACAGATTGGCGCGTTGCAGGACGGCGAGCCGAATCGCCTTGCCGCCGGCCCGATCGCTGCCTGTAGCTTCTTCAGGTTGAACGATGAAAGTCATCTGTTATTCTCAGATCGGCCGTCCATGCCCTGCGAACGCGCAGGCGCCATGGACCTCACGGGCCGGATCGCTGTATGGCAGCAACTATTATCACTTCAGACGGATCACCAACGGTATAATTCCCAGGCTCAGATAGAGAAGCAGCGTCCACAGCCCTGAAACGCCCTCCAGAAGCCTGGCGCGCGCGGCAACCGGCAATCGCAGGAAGCGCCATGCCGTGATTGCCGCGCCGGTCAATAGCAGGCCCAGCAGGCCGGCGACGACGTTTGCGAAGTGGATGGAACGGGCGGCGATCGTCGCACCGAATGCCGTCAGGAACATCGCCGCCAGCCAGGCATTCACGGCGTTCATCCTCCCCCACAGGGCGCTGTAAGTCTCCACTCCTCTCTCCTCGTCTGCCGGAGCGCGAATCTTACGACCGATCTCAAGGACGGCTCCGTTGAAGAAACTGATAATCAGGAGCCATGCCAGCCCGCGGGACGGGACGGCGCCAACGACCAGCCAGTCGCAGGCCGTCACATAAAAGTCCACCAGAGGCAGGATCAGCAGATGCGCTCCCATATAGGCGGCGTGACGCGCTTTAAGCCAGTCGCCTACGAAAAACTCCTTTTGCATTAGTCCCAGGTAGAGCCAGACCAAGAGGAGCAGCCATACCAGAGCCGGGGACAGCCACAACGCCAGCAGCAGTTGGACCATCGCGCCTGCAATCGCCACGAATCCGAGCTCGCTCAGTTTGACCAGACCGCGCGGAACCGGACGGTAGGGACGATAGCGGGCGTCTTCGGCAAAGTCTTTGTATTCATCCGCGATCCGAAGCTGCAGAAAAAACAGCAGCGCGCTGAGGAATGCGGCGACTGCCGAGCGGCCCGCGGGCAGCGATGTCTGACCGCGCAGGAGCGCAGAGTAGCAGACGGTGGAGTAGCTAAAAACGGCGATCAGCGGGCCGTGAGCCAGGATGGGAAAGCGTTCGCGCTGATAAATCCACCATCGATTCTCCACAAGTGACTCCCCACAATACGATTATACAACTTTACACCGGAACTCACGAAAGTGTCGCCCGAATACTGACCGGCACACAGCGGGAGTTGCAACAGAAGATTTAAGGGTGGTAAAATATGCCGGTTATGGCGGATATGGTGAATGGGTTATCACGCTAGACTGTGGCTCTGGTGTCACGGGTTCGAATCCCGTTATCCGCCCCAATGTGCCGGCATGACAATGCCCTGCCTGAAAATGGCAGGGCATTGTCTCTTTAGTTTGCAAGGATAACCGGGACACTTCTGAGGAGGTTTGCTTGAAATACGCCGGCAAGGTGCCAAGATACAACATGGCACTCTAACCGGTTGAGCTACAGCCGCCACATCGAAGAGGCGCCCCCGGCAGGGCTCGAACCTGCGGCCTACTGCTTAGAAGGCAGTTGCTCTATCCGCTGAGCTACGGAGGCAGGCTGAAAGCTGAAGAATGAAAGCTGAAAGCTGAAAGCTGAACCAGTTTCTTTCAGCCTTCAGCCTTTAGCATTCAGCTTTCAGTACGAGCGGGAGACGAGAATCGGACTCGCGTCACCTGCTTGGAAGGCAGGAGCTTTACCATTAAGCTACTCCCGCAAGGCTTCGGTATTATATCCGTGCTCCGGGAGCATTGTCAAGGTGAACGCGAGCAAGATAAGCCGCGACTAGGGCGATTTGCGGAGGCGGGTTCGGCGTACGGCGAAAAGCGCTCCGGCGGCAAATAAGCTGCAAAGCGTGGCCACGGAACCTGGTTCGGGTGTTGCGAACGCTTGTATTGAAAAGCGGGCATTGTTGAAATTCTGGTCGTTGTCCGGGTTTTCAGCCGAGAATAGACCCACGAAGCCATTGTTCGCGCCGAAAGCATCGAGTAATGGCGCCCCGTTGGGTCCTTTCACAAATACAATGAATTGCGTGATATCCTGGATACCCGGACCATTCTCGAATCCCATGCTCTGTATTTGCCAAGGATCGAATGCCGAGAACAGAGGTTCGACCGATGTGCGCACGGTAAGCGGGTCGAGAAAGGAGGTTTTGACGATCAACTTGTCAATGGGCAGGAGCTCTCCTGTAGGGCCAATGGGATCGTTTATCCGTCCATGGACCTCGAGCCCCCCTTTAAAATCGGGATCGGATGAAACCGTCGGAAGGAATGTCTTACCGATAAGTGGATCACCGATGTCATCCCTAATATAGGGTTTGCCGATCTCTGTGAAGCTTAGTTTGGCCGGATCCAGGGTTTGCGGCATAACGAAGAGAAACGCCACGCCCGCGAAAACCGGACGAGACATTACCAATAGACCCAGGGTCGCGATCGTAGCGATCTTTAATTGCTTGTTCACCCTTGTCCTCCTGAGAAATGCCGGTCAAAGCGCCGGCTCTCCTAGGAGGAATGCAATAATCGTGCCAAAACGTACCAGGGTCTCGGAAGGAGGGTTTCGGATGTTCGTGAAATTGCCGCTGCTCACGATGTGATAAAGATGGATTCGGGGGCCGCCGAGGCGGCGAGCTCATCAAGCTCTACGCGTATCGAGTCGTCAAGTTTGGCGGCGATGCGCTCAAAGTCCGCGTCCAGTTCATTGGTCTCAGCGCTTGAGACGGCGGAATACTCGCGTTTCGCGACTGAAATCGCGAGGTAGGCGTACTCGAACCGGGAGTTGTGTTCGAAGACGGCGCCCGCTTTGCGAATGGCATCGGCGAGGTGCTTTCGATCTCCGATAGCGGATGCGACGGCAATCGCGCGCCGGAAATGATCGAGAGACTCCTCTAAATTGCCTCGCATCCCGACGAGCTGTCCAATAAGCGTGCGCCCGTACATTTCTCCCCATCGATCGCCGATTTCTTCGGCAAGGCGAAGTCCCTCCCGAGTATTCGTTTCTGCCTCGTCTAGCGTTCCCAGCTCGAATTGTGCGGCTCCGATCCGGATTCTCGTCAAAGCAATTTCGTGTTTGTGCCCGAGCTGAACAAAAAGCTGTTGGCTCTCCTGCAGCCGTTCGAGCGCTTCGGCGAACCGCCCTTGCCGGTTAAGAACGTCCGATGAATTCATCAGAGTGTAAGCGATGGAAACCTGATCATTATTCTTTTGGTGGCGAGCAAGGCTATCTGAGAAAAGTCGAGACGCTACGTCGAGATCTCCCTGTTCGGCGGCCAGCAGCGCCAGATTGGACAGAATGACGGCTTCATAGCGGGTTTCACCTGTCTCCACGGCGAGCTCGAGCGCTTCTTCCCAATGGGATCGAGTTGCCGCGTAGTCTCCATCGCCCCAGCAGACAGTCCCGAGGGTTGTGAGAGCGGGAACCATCCGCGAGCGGTCGCCGAGCGACTTGCTGATTTCGTAGCTTTCTGTCACCAGCGTTCGGGCGAGCGGCATGTCGCTGCGCTTCCAGGCAAGCCTGCCGCGCTGATTCAAGACGACCGCCAGGTCGCGCCGTAAACCCGAGGCACGGCTTGCGTTTTCCGCGGCAAGCAGCCGATCGTCGCCTTCACGGTAGAGCCCGCGGGCGAGGAAGAACCTTGCCAACGCCTTTCCATAGTCGACCGTCCTGCCCGCATCCTTGCTCTCCACGCACCAGTCCATTCCCGCGCGGAGATTGTCGATATCGATGGTCATCTGCATCATCGCCTGCTCGGCATCGGACGAACCCTCCAGCTTCGATCCCCATTCGGTGGCGCTATTAAGGTAGTAGTTGGCATGGCGGTCCCGCAGTTCGTCGACGTTGCCGGTTGCGCGGAGCTTTTCCATCGCGTACTCTCGGAGCATTTCCAGCATGGTATATCGCTGCTCGCCCGCGACCTCATCCGTCTTGAGCAGAGATTTGTCGCGGAGTGAGAATAGGAGATCCAAGACGTACGGCACGGTGCAGACTTCCTCTGCTGCCGTAATAAAGAAGCCTCCAGAAAACACACATAACTCGGCGAAAAGAGAGCGCTCGTCCTCGGTGAGCAGATCGTATGACCAATCGATCGTGCTGCGAAGGGCGCGCTGGCGTTCGGGCACGTCTCGCTGGCCGGACGCGAGGAGGTCGAACCGGCGCGAAAGCCGCTGCAGGATCTGTGGAGGCGTCATGCCTCGGACGCGGGCGGCTGCAAGCTCGATTGCGAGCGGAATGCCATCGAGCTGCCGGCAGATCTCGCCGATTACCGGCGCGGACTCGTTGGTCATCTCGAAATCGGGCCGGAGAGTCCGGCAACGCTCGACGAAGAGCTGGACGCTCTCGTATTGAATCCAATGATTATCGCTTTTATCTTTCGCCGGGACCGTAAGCGGCTCAACCGGATACTCATGCTCGCCCGAAAGATGAAGCAGCTCTCGGGAGGTTACAAAGACCGTGAGCCCGGGGCATTCGCGCAGCAGGTCGGATACAAGAGGCGCGGCTTCGGCGACTTGCTCGAAGTTATCGAGCACGAGCAGACACCGGCGTGGTATCAGGAACTCTGCAACTTGCCTGGCGGGATCGCTATTCGGACTTAGCTGGATGTTGAGCGCAAGCGCGATGGCGGTCGCAACAGCTTGAACGTCGCGGATGGCGGCCAGCTCGACGAACCAGACGCCGCCTGGGAAGTCCTGAAGCCGGTCGACGGCGACCTGCATTGCAAGACGCGTCTTACCGGTGCCTCCCGGCCCGGTGACGGTGATTAGCCGATTCTGCGGCTTGCGGAGTATGTCCATCAGCTCGGTCAGCTCGCGCAGCCGGCCGACAAAACTGGTCACCTGCGCCGGGAAGTTGTGCGGGAGCGATTCGAGTGTGCGGAGGTGGGTGAATGGCCGCTCGGGAATCCGAGGGTGACCGAGAATGAATAGGCGTTCCGGTTGGCCGAGATCCTTGAGGCGGTGCAGCCCCTGATCGTTTAGGATGAACTCCGGATCGAGGCTGGACGACGCCTGAGTGACGGATGTTTGAGAGATGACGGTCATCCCGCCGTGGCCGGAATCGGAGATGCGGGCGGCGCGATTAACGGGCGGGCCGAAGTAGTCATTGTCCCGGAAAATCGGCTCGCCGGTGTGCAAGCCGATGCGAACGCGGACACCGCCTACGTCTACCCAGAGGGTATTCGCCTCTGATTCTTCGGCAAAGGCAGCTTGAATCTCAGCCGCGCAGCGAATGCCGTCCGCGGCATTCTGGAAGGCGACCATAAAGGCGTCGCCCACCGTCTTTACCTCAAAGCCGTTGTTACGGGCGATGGCCTCCCGTATGATCCGGTCGTGGACCTGCAGAGCTTCGCCAAATGCCTGATGATACTTTTCCCATCGAGTTGTGGAACCCTCGACGTCCGTAAACATTAGCGTGACGACACCCTGTGGAGGAGAGGTCGCCGTGCCACTGGCCATTGTTTCTTCCGATTCTCCGCTGCGCGACATCGAGTCTGAAGACTTGCGGTGGCTCTCTCAAGGTTCTAAGACGGAATATGCTGCAAGAAAAGTTTCGCTTTGAGGCCTTAACTCGGTCAGTCTGCTAAAAGTTTCACCCTGCGGGTGTGTCATGCGTCGGCAGCTTCGGTCCGGGGTCGATTTTGAGACTACAGATACTCGTCGGCGGGAACCGAAAACACCTTCAATGCGAGTTTTCCGTTCCGTTCCGCTTCGAGCTGGTCGAGACCTTCCAAGATTTCCGGCACGAGATCTTCCGGCGCCGCGACCATGATCAGTGCGTTGAGTCCCGGCCATACGGGAGATCCCTCGCGAAGACCATTCTTTCCGCACCCGGTGGCGCCGGTAAACCGCGTATAACCCGCGGCGCCTACACGGGCAAGCAGGGACATGACGCGCGAGTCGACGCTCGCTTCGCAAATGATGAAGAGCAATCGCATGTGGGTTTCCTGAGCTGCGCCGAAAGCCATCGGCTAACGAGCGCGCGCATCGTTATTAGACGGCAAATCACGGCTCGTAGTATCAGTTTACCTTTTGCAACCGCTCAGTTAGCTGAACGCGATGCGTAAAGGCTGCGGACGTATTTTAGGGTAGACCCGCGCAGGTTGAACACAGCCGCTGATATAACTCAGGCGGCTGGTTCGAGCTCAGAGAGGGCTGACTGCGCCAACTCGAGGTTATTGATCGCCTCACGGTAATCGGGTTTGCGGGCGACTGCCGCTTTGTAGGTAAGTACTGCCGCCCCGTACTGGGCTGTCTGGTAGTAACAGTTGCCGAGGACGAAGAATCCGGCTGCGTTCTCCGGATCGCGCTGCAGTCCGGCGGAAATGGCCTCAACCGCTTGAGGATACGCCCCTAAAGCATAAAGCGTATCGCCCGCGTTGAAGTAGGAATTGGCGTAGTCGGGATTCAGGCTGATTGCACTGGTGAAAGAATCGATGGCCTTTGATGGATCGCCCGACTTCGCGTACATTCTTCCGAGATTAACCAGCGCGGTAGGGGATCCGGGGGCAAGATTGCGGACGACCAGATAGGCGTCGCGCGCGTCCTCAAAGAGTCCAAGCTTTTCGCTGCAATCGGCAAGCCGGGTCCAGACTTCCAGCGATTCGGACTGCAACACGGACGCCTTGCGCAGATGAGGCAGTGCAGCCGTGAACTCACCCAGGTCATAAAGTACGCAAGCGAGGTCGCTCTCGGCGTAGTCGTGCCGCCCAACCTCACGGATCAGCCGCTCCAGCTCGTTTCGCGCTTCGATTAACCGGCCTTCATGCTTCAACGCGATTCCCAATAGGTGCCTGGCGTCGTGGAAATTCGGTTTCTGCGCTAGTGACTCGCGGCAATAGCGAATGGCTTCGTCGTATCGCTCGCGTCCAGTGCCTGCGAGGGCCAATCCGTAGAGGGCCTTGAATGTATGCGCTCCACTATCACCGGTTGAGACCACGGCTGCTTTCTTACCTAGCTCGATGGCTTTCCTAAAACCGGATTGCGCGCCGTCATAATCCTTCTGGTGCAAGAGCGCGTGCGCGCGCGCAAAATAGATGCCTGGCTCTATGATGCCGAGCGTCAGCGCCCGGTCGCAAACGGTTAGGGACTCTTCGGCTCGTCCCAGAGAATAGAGGGCGGTGGCCCATTCCGCGTAAAGCATCGCGCAGTACTCTTCGCGCGGATCGGGATCCTCATCCGCCTTTGCAAACCATTCGGCGGCGCTCTCCATATCGCCCCGCGTATAGTAAGCATTGCCTAAATTGAATAGATGGAACGTCCGGTATGCGTCATCAGGATTTTCCGAAACTTCCCGATGAAGCATTCGAATAAACCGTTCATGCTTATCGCGCTCGGCCATAATTTCGTGGGCATAGCCGTAATGGTCGATATTGATCTGGCAGAGCGACAATACAAATCCGGCTTCTTTCAGCGGGCGGGCATTCTG
>JBGPOG010000166.1:0-8387 GCA_041487935.1 Chthonomonadia bacterium
CGCGGCAGTTCCCAGCGGAAGCATGAGCAGGGTCGCGACACCCGCGACCTGGAGGGAGAGCCAGAGCGGCGAGTAATCGGAGATTGTGCCATCCGTCAACGTTTTGGCCGGGCGGGAGCTGGGCCAATTCTACTTGAAGGCGTCTTTGTGAAGCCATACCGTTGAAGAATTCCCTGCGCCTCGGGCCCTATGAGGAATGCGACAAACCGTCTCGCCGCCGGTGCGTTAGGAGCTCCGCGGATCACGGCTGCCGGGTAGACGATTGCCGCGTGGTCCTTTCCCGAAACGGCTCGCTCAATGATTCGCAGTTGGGATTTCTCCAGGATCGCGTCGGTCAAGAACACCGCCCCCGCATCCGCGTCGCCGTTAACCACGTAGGCCAGGGTTTGCCGGACGTTCTCACCATAAACGGCTTTTCGCGTAATGTCTTGCCAGAGTCCTCGCCTGGTGAGAGTCTCTCTGGCGTACCTGCCCGACGGCACGTAACCAGGGTTTGACAGCGCGACTCGACGAACCGTGGATAATCGCAGGTCTTCCCACCGATTTATCTTACTATGGAGCGGAGCTACTAGAACCAGGCGGTTTCCGGCGAAGCCGGTTTTCGTTTGACGCTCGATTAGGTTGGCTCTTTCGAGCTCATCCATCTCCCGTGACGATGCCGGCGCAAAGACGTCTGCCGGCGCGCCCTGCTTGATCTGCTGCAGAAGGGCGCCGGAGGATCCGAAATTGAAGCGGACCGTCGTTCGGGGATACGCCTTTGTAAACTCCCTGCCGATTTCGTTCATCGAATCTGTCAGAGAAGCTGCCGCTGAAACGAGGATCCCGTCCGCCCGGGCACGGGTGGTTGAAGCCATGATGAACATTATCAGGCAGAATGGAAAACCAGCCCAAAACACCCTTAGCTGGACGAGCAGAAATCCCGGATGCCGTTCTTGATTGTCAGTTGATATTCGCAAAGAAGTCCCTATCTGTCAAGCCCGAAGGTTTGCGGAATTTGGAGCTGCCGTCGTATCGCAGGGTCGCAAATCCGTCGCTATGGCGGAATGGGTAGTGTGTGTGGGCGGTGTCGCTTACGGGTGGAAAGGGCGTCCATTCCGGTCCGGCGTGCCCCGCCCGAGTGTCCGCGCAGCCGGGAGTTCGGGCGTGGTCCCAAACGAACAGTACGGCCGGATTCTGGACGAACGCGTCCTGTTTGCCCATCGGACCGTCAGAGATGTAGCTCATTGCATAACCGCACTGCCATTTGAGGTCTGAAGGACATTTGAATATCTGGGTATTCTTGATATACGGCTGAAGGAATCCGGGCTGGTAATGCGGATAGGGTCCGGGAGAGTCCGGCGGCTGGGAGTTATCGAATGGGGCCCACCAGACCTCGTTCGGGCCGGTCCAGGGTAATGGCGCCGGATTCTGATTCTCGCAAGTCGCATTACCTTTGGCGTCCGGGCAGAAGCGATAGCGGGCATTCGTTTCGTCGTAGTCTTGCTTGTACATCGCCAGGGCAAGGCCCATCTGCTTGTGATTGCTGATGCAGGTCGCCTGCCTCGCCTTTGCCCGGGCTTGTGCGAAGACAGGAAATAGGATTGCTGCAAGAATCGCGATGATTGCGGCTACAACGAGAAGCTCGATCAATGTGAATGCCGGTGCATATCGCTTCATGCCTCGTCTCCCATTCATCATTGCCGGCAAACCGTCACTGTTCACGATCGAAGTGAAGGGGTGAAGCATTCGGGTACAAACATTGCTCAGAATACGCGAACTGATCGTTCGAATGCTTCACCCCTACCGATCGGCGAAACGAATTCTCCACAACCGTGAAAAGTTACGGGAAATCTGACGTAGCGAAATTATAGAGCCTGGCAGGTAGACTTGTCAATATGTTAATATTACTTTACATAAACGAATGGTCCGTATCAAAAAGGCGGAGCCATGGAATCCCCTGAAGGTATCGTAAGAAACAGCCTCAAAGCGCTTCGTGTACAGGCGGGAATGAGCCAGCAGCAGCTCTGTAAGCTCGCCGGCATAACCCGGCAGACCATCGGGGGCATCGAGTCCGGAAGATACGCGCCTTCCGCTTCCGTGGCCCTGCGCCTTGCGAGAGCGCTGCGCGCGGCAGTGGAAGATCTCTTCTGGCTGGAAGACGATCTCTCCGAGCTCACAACCGTTTCGGCAGCTTCATACAAAGCGAAGGCTGGAGACCGGGTTTCGTTGGTGCGCGTGAAGGAAACCTGGGTTTCGCACTCTCTCAATGGCGATCGCGCTTTTCGAACGGAAATGGTCCCCGCCGATGGAATCTGCCTGCGCGGCGGGATGAACGCTGCAGTACGGGCGCTCGACCGACCGGCGAATCTCGCGCGATCCGTGGCCATCGCAGGCTGCGCGCCGGTACTCTCGCTCTGGGCGCGATCGGCGGAGCGGTGGCACTCCGGGCTGCGGGTGCTCTCAATCCATGCCAACAGCACCGCCGCCCTGAAGAGCCTGGCGCGAGGCGAAGTACACGTTGCCGGCATACATTTAAAAGATCCGGTCACGGGCGAAGACAATGCGCCGTATGTAAAGCTGGAGTTGCCTAAACAGCGAGTTGCACTAATAAACCTGGGAAGTTGGGAAGAAGGGTTGATCGTCCCTGCTGGGAACCCGAAGAAATTGCGCAATGCGTCCGATCTCGAGCGCGAAGACGTGGAATTCGTGAATCGGGAGGCCGGCGCGGGCTCGCGCCTCCTACTGGACTCACTTCTGACAGAAGCCCGCGTGAAGCCGGACCAGACCCACGGATACGAGCGAGAAGTCAGCAGCCATCTTGAAATCGCCACGGCAGTCCGTGACGGCCGGGCCGATACGGGCTTAAGCACATCGTCGGTTGCGGCGGCATTCGGCTTGGGGTTTGTGCCGCTTCGATGCGTTCGTTACGATCTTGCGGTGCTTGAAGAGTACATGGATGAGGCGCCCGTGCGGCAACTATTCAGCACGCTGCACCATCGGTGGGTGCGCTCGCAACTGGAAATCATGGGCGGGTTTGATACGTCTCAAACCGGAGAAATCGTCGCGACGGTCTAAGTCACGGAGAACCGGCCTAGAAAACAGTATACTGTGGTATACTACTATCAATGAGTATACAAGTTTCCGGTACGTTCCACCCCGAGGTCCAAAAGAGAACAAGCGACGATTTTAGCTCCCTTGAGCTATCCGACAATATCCTCCGCGCCGTTGCAGCAGAAGGATACGACACACCTACCCCGATTCAGACGCAAGCCATTCCGCACGTATTGAAAGGCCGCGACTTGCTCGGCTGCGCGCAGACAGGCACCGGCAAGACCGCTGCATTCGCGCTTCCAATCCTTCACCGTCTGAGCCAGGCTCCTCGTCAAGGCAGGCGGCGCGTTCGCGTCCTGGTTTTGTCCCCTACGCGAGAACTAGCCATTCAGATCGATCAGTCCTTCAAGGCTTACGGCAAATACACCGGCCTGAAATCAACCGTAGTTTACGGAGGCGTTAACCAGAATCCCCAGACGCGGACACTTCAGCAGGGCGTAGACATCTTGATCGCCACGCCGGGCCGCCTGCTCGACCTGATGAACCAGGGCTATATCCAACTTGGCGGAGTCGAAACATTTGTGCTCGACGAGGCCGACCGGATGTTCGACATGGGATTCATCCAGGACGTGAGGCGGATTGTGGCCTCGCTCCCGGCGCGCAGGCAGACGCTGCTTTTTTCCGCCACCATGCCTGCCGAGATCCGTTACCTCGCGGATGCAATCCTCACCGATCCTATTTCCGTGCAGGTGTCTCCCGAAGATGCGCGAGCCGAGCGGATCGAGCAAACGGTCTACTTTGTGGACAAAGCCCGCAAACCGGACTTGCTGCGCAAAATTCTGGACGAGGAGACAATCACCCGGGCGCTCGTCTTTACGCGAACGAAGCACGGGGCCGATCGGCTGGTTCGACAGCTTAACCACGAGGGCATTCGGGCGGAGGCGATCCACGGCAACAAGACCCAGGTGGCGCGCCAGCGAGCCCTGGAGAATTTCCGCACGAAAGTGACCGCGGTCCTGGTTGCAACCGATCTGGCCGCCCGAGGGCTGGATATCGATGAGATATCACATGTGGTTAACTTCGACCTGCCGCTCGAGCCGGAGATCTACATCCACCGAATCGGCCGCACCGCGCGCGCGGGAGCTTCCGGCGTAGCCCTCTCGTTCTGCGACTTCGACGAGCGGACGCACCTTTTCGCCATCGAGCGGTTGATCCGCGAGGCGATTCCGGTCATGAAGGACGGCGTTCGGCAAGTGAGCGAAGCCAAATTCGCTGATGGCGGGCACGGAATACAGCCCGGCCACGTACGGCGGATGGCCCCGGTGTACCGCACGCCCAGGCGGGCTCGCGGCATGCGGCGCGGATAATCTACCGTCCTTCCTCGTCCGGCCTCGCGAATCGTTTCCTATTCAGCGAGGCCCAATTATGCCTCGCGTCAAAGCCGCGATCGACTGTCAGGCGTACGTTGAAACAAGATGAGATCGAATCCCTTTTGGCGGATTGTGGTCCGAGAGGCATATAACCGACTAAACCACGGTTCAGTAACACAGTCTTCGAAGGGATGCCAAAGTGGCAGGTGAAATAGGACGTAATTGGGTTGATAATGATTGATGTACCAGACCGAGTCCCCTTCGATGAGATGCTTTGCCACCCCAGGAGTAACCAACCCAAGTGCGTCGACAACTTTGCCGTTTCGGTAGTGGTATCCAAGTTCTCCGACTTCGTAACAGGCGACACTTGATCCGAGAGGAGCGTGGTTATTGAGCCACGCACTGGCGGAGCTGTAAGCCAGAAGTTGTGGGGGCAATCCTTCGCGCGCAGACTGGATCGGAAGAATCAATGCACAACATGCGACCACACCCAGGGACCAGAGATACTGTGTTTTTGGCGCAACCGGTGTTATGAAATTCGTTTTGTAACGGCCGATGGCGAGTTCCAGTGATAGGGCAATGACTAGAGATATTCCGATCGAGAGCGGTGTGTAGTACCAAGGATAGGGGGGCGGATTCATGACGACAAACGCGGCTAGATACGCGAGGTTCCAAACCAATAAGACCACTATCGCGTCTCTGTCACGCCATTGTCTCCACCGCGTCACGGCGAATCCGAAACACACAATGGTCATCAATGAGATCGCCCGCGTGATGATGGGATTGGCCGGGGATTTCCATATCAACCCCTTTACAAAGATTGGACCTGAGCCAAACAGGTTGCTCCGGGACTGTGTAATTTTGACTCCAACTGTTGATGGAATGAACCCTCCAAAGTAGATTTTGGAGAACAAACACCACGTTCCGACTATCACAATGAACGCTGCAATAGCCCCTCTGCACGGTATATGGCGGCGTGTGACAAGATAATGACCAAGCAACGCGGCAACCCAAAGCAACGAGTCCGGTCTCGACAGCACCGCCAGGGCTGAAAACACGGCTGCAACACGAATCCTTCCACGTTGATAGAAGTACGTTCCTCCCATAATCACCATCAACGTCAAGAACGTCTCCATGCCGATACCGTTCTTGATATATGGGTTGGCGATCAACAGCACGGGGAATGCTGTAGCAACTATGTGTAAACCACTTCGCCGAAAGCATTCGATCCCAAAGTACAGGGCGAACCACAAGAAAACCCCTCCGAGGACGTGTCCAATTAGCGGGAGCGACAACCCATTGATCCAGCGCAACGGAAAGTAAACAGAGGAGAGAACTAGCGTGTAAAGAGGGGACGTGGTTCCATTCCAGTGCTCAGGGGGACTAAACGCATATCCGTTTCCAAGGGCGATATTCTTCGCGTAAGTATAGTAGATGTACGCGTCGTCCAGCCGGACCGTCCAGTAACACGCCACAACGAAAGCAGTCAAAGGCGTCAGCAGGTGTAGTTCTGCTTTGTAAACATCTGCCCACTTCGGCAATTCGCGAACGCCAGAATTTGCCGGGCTTATGCTCGCTTGATCCATGTATGTTCGCTACAAACCTGTCCCGCTTTCGGAGTTGCTTGCTAGCCGGCTAGACTGATCAAGGATGGAACAGATGACACAACAAGCTACCGATTACTGCTGCAACTCCGACTGTTGGACATGTGCCAATTACTCGGATTAGCCAAATCGTCTCGCGTATTAGAAATCATCTAGAGGGACCGCTTCGAATTCTGCACAGGCGGAACTTGCATCTTCACTGCATCCGCGGGAGTTGTTTGGTATTCGCTAGGCGAGAGACCATATCCTGTCGAGCGCCCAGGAGAGGCCCGCACCGTTGGAGAATATCAAGAGGTCTGTTTGCAATCGTAATTCGGCATAGTCGCACCGTGTTGAGGCAGACCTCCGGAAACGATGGGAAGTAGTGTACCACATGTAGTATCTATCGTCAAAAATGCGAATGGCTGAGGAGAAGGCGGGAGTGCCGGTCATTGAGTGCAATGTCGCCGAACCAGTGAAGGGCCAACTTGTGCCCAGGCAACGCGCCGCCTTGACGCCCTCCTCCCGCTCCTGCTACAATCATTCAAGCCGCCCGGCCATTTGCAACTCCAAATTCAAAATTCCGAGGGAATCGAATGTCGACTGCCGTCGCCGCACCGCCTTTGGCGCTGGAGATGCGCCACATCACCAAGACCTACCCTGGCGTTCGCGCGCTGGAGGACGTAAGCTTCGACTTGCGTCCGGGCGAGGTCCACGCAATGGTGGGAGAAAACGGCGCGGGCAAGTCGACGCTCATGAAAATCCTTGCCGGCGCCCAGCCGATGGATTCCGGCGAAATCCTGATCAACGGAAGTCCAGTTCACATCGACAGCCCGCAGAAGGCGATGGATCTCGGCGTCTCGATCATCTATCAAGAGTTCAACCTCGTCCCCTACCTCAATGCCGCTGAGAACATCTTCCTGGGCCGGGAACCGCGCGCATTTCTGCCGGGTTTTGTGGACTTCGGGACGATGTACCGTGAGGCGCAAAAAATCATCGACCGGTTGGGTGTCCACGTCAACGTGCGAACGCCGGTAAACCGTTTGTCGATCGCACAGCAGCAGATGGTTGAGATCGGCAAGGCTACGTCCCGCGAGAGCAAGATTATCGTGATGGACGAACCGAGTGCGACGCTGACCGATCACGAGCTGCGCAGCCTCTTCACCCTGATCCTCCAGCTTCGAGCCGAAGGGCATTCAATCGTCTACATTTCGCACCGGATGGAGGAGATTTTCGAAATCTGCGACAGGGTCACCATTCTGCGCGACGGCCATTGGGTGGCGACCGACGATATCAAGAATCTCAAGAGGGAAGACATCATAAAGCTGATGGTCGGGCGCGAGCTGAAGCAGATGATTCCGAAAGAGCCGGCTGAGATCGGCGAGCCGGCGCTCCGCGTGATAAACCTTAACCGCAAGGGGCTGCTCAAGAATATCAACATTACGGTTCACAAGGGCGAGGTTCTCGGGATCGCGGGATTGGTCGGCGCCGGGCGGACCGAGCTCGCGCGATGCATCTTCGGCGCCGATCCATTCGATAGCGGGCAGATCGAGCTTTTCGGCAAGCCTGTCAAAGTCAGGTCGCCCCAGGATGCGATCAAGATGGGCATCGGCCTCGTGACGGAGGATCGCAAGGCACAGGGGCTGGTGCTGGGGATGGTCGTTCGGGAGAACATTACTCTGGCCAATCTGCCGGAGATTTCAACGTTCAACTTCATTCAGGGAGGACGTGAGCGCGAAGTGAGCCGGAAGTACGTTTCCGACCTGCAGGTAAAAACGCCATCGATCGAACAGACCGTGCAGAACCTCTCCGGCGGCAACCAGCAAAAGGTGGTCCTGGCCAAGTGGCTGTTTACTGATTCCAAGGTGTTGATCTTCGACGAGCCGACGCGCGGGATCGACGTCGGCGCAAAAACGGAGATCTATATGCTGATGAACAAGCTCGCGAAGCAAGGGGTCGCAATCATAATGATCTCCTCCGAGCTGCCCGAAATCATGGGTATGAGCGATCGGATCGCGGTCATGCACGAAGGTGAGATCGCCGGCGAGTTGAATCGCGAGGAAGCCACGCAGGAGAAGATCATGCACCTGGCGACTGGCGGGGAATGAACGGACGCCGGCAGCGGCCTCCCGTTGGCAAGGGTGTAATAATGTGAAGCCATTCGAGTGCCATTACCGTAATTAAGTGCGGGCGGACGTCGACGCGTAGTGTCTCCATCTCGACCATAAAATGAGAAGCAAAAACAGATTCACAACGGCGGCTCCTAAGAAACTTCACCGTTTAGTGCACGAATGTCAACTTGCAAATTCAAAAACAGATCCCTACGGGATTGTATAGACCGGAGACATAGTTTACAGTTGGCCGGAGACATGGTTTACACTATTTGTCCTCATGGCGTAATGGA
>JBGPOG010000167.1:0-8289 GCA_041487935.1 Chthonomonadia bacterium
CCTTCGTCGCCATACTCTTCGTGCAGCTCGCGGACGTGCTTCTGGTCCCAATCTCCCACCTGCTTCTCGCCGTCGTACAGCTTCAGCTTCGTCATCAGCGAGAGGCCGCTCTTCTTGCTCGGTTTCAACCGGCTGAGAACCGCGAACATCGCCGCGACTCGGAGAGTATTCGGCGCAATGTGCATCCGCGTCAGGTCCACGCCCTCTTCCTGCACCTCGCTCTGGCCGATCAGCTTTTCGTAGATCTTCACTTCTTCGCCGGCGTGAAGGTTGTACGGCACTTTTACCACGAAGATCCGGTCGATCATCGCTTCGTTCTCTTTGTTGCTGAAGTAGCTGTTGTACTCATACTCGTTGGTATGGGCCACCACAGCCACGTCGCAATAGATGAGGGCGAAGCGGGATGCCTTGATCGTCTGCTCGCCGGCGACTGTGTTCAACTCGTAGAGGAATCGCTTCTCTGCCTTCAACATCTCGATGAATTCCATCATGCCCCGGTTGGCGATGTTCAGCTCACCGTCGAAGTTGTAGGCGCGAGGGTCCGATTCGATGCCGTACTCGGTCAACGCGGAGATATTGACGCTGCCTGTCAGCTCGGCAACGTCCTGGCTCTTGGGGTCCGCCGGCTTGAACGTGCCGATTCCGAGGCGTGTTTTTTCGGAAAAAGCCACGCGATGGACGGGAAACTGGTCGATCTTACCGTCGAAATCGTTCTTGAGCTTCCAGCGGCACACCGGGCAGAGGTCGCCCTCGATGTACACCCCGAAGTTCTTCTTGAATTCCGCCCGCAGGCCTTCCGGGATCAGGTGGAGTGGCTCCTCGTGCATCGGGCAGCCTTTGATGGCATAAACGGCGCCCGGGTCCGACTTGCTGAACTTCTCGAACCCCCGCTTGAGCAGCGTGACCAGCGTCGACTTGCCGCCCCCCACCGGCCCGACCAGCATCAGGATCCGCTTGCGGATATCGAGTCTGCGAGACGCCGGCGAAAGGTACTCTTCCACGAGCTGCTGCAGTGTCCGATCCAGCCCGAAGATCTCCTGGCGGAAGAATTTATACTCGCGCGGATGGCCGTCGCCCGGATCTTCGACGCCCGCCTGCATGATCATATCGTACATGCGCGCGTGGGCCAGGTCCGAGACGTTGGGGTTCTCTGCGACGATTTCCAGATAATCGGCGAAGCTGCCCTCCCATGAGAGCTTCTCGTCGAGCGCGCGCTGCTCCTCAGCCTGCTTCAAAAAGTCACTCGGTTTCATGGATCCCATTTTGTGTCTCCCCTCCCGCTAAAGGAGGATGGCATTACGTCTGCCGGTATTCCCTTCATAATATAGGACGAAATCATTCACAGATTGGATTCAACCACCCGTACTACTTGATATGCGTCGCGATATAGGCGATTCGCATTCCGTAATTCCTGTTCCCCAAAATCGCCGCGGTCTACATATGTTTATTATCAGCCAATTCGTAAGACAGTTACGCACCACGCCTCACGCATCACTCCCTGGAATCAAAAACGAGGCCCGGAATGCTCCCGAGACCTCGACTTCCTGGTCGACTTGGCTTTACGCGCTGATCTGGGCGCGCGGCGACCGGTCATCTCGATCCCGGAGGAACCGCAGTTCCGTCCGGCGGATTCTTGCCGCAAGAGCTACCCGAAAAGTGCGCGCGCACTGATTGATTTCGTTGCATCGCACCCGGCTCCCACGTCAGATATTTCGGCGGAGCAGGGCAACCATGTCCCGCTATTACCTCAATCGGACCACCTTTCGCGGCCAGGAGAAAGCGGTTGCAGTCCCCTCCTGCTTCCAGATTGTCGCTTCAGTTCTGTTGGAGCCGCCAATTCGATCTCTCCCGGCATTCGGCAAGACCGCTGAACCCCGTGTTGCCGCGTAAATTCCGCGTCGCCAGCCTGTCATATCTACCTGAATTATATCACGCCTTCAGGCTGTGGCGCAATCGACTTTCGACCATTATCGGCGCATTTTAGATCGAGCGTGAATCCCCCGGCCTATCTGACCGCCGGATCGCTCCGAGTGTTCCCTGCCTGAATGCCTCCATTTATCTATACGGACGGCATCATCCCCAGTGACGCGGATACGAAGAAATATCCCCCACATCTGCAAACAGCACACTCGGTACTCACCACTCACCACTCACCGCTCACCACCCACCACTCGACCCTACGTCTGCCTCAGCCACCGCATCGTCTCCGCGAACGTCGGCCGCTTCCCGTAGATCAGCAGGCCAAATCGGAACAGCCGGGCGGAAATCTTCAAAATCAACCAGATCCCGGCGAGAATCGAGAGTGCAGAGAGCACGATGTCGAACACGGGCACGTCCGCGGACGTAAGGCGCAAAATCATCGCGGTTGGCGCCGTGAACGGGAAGAAGGATAGCGCGCGGGCCAGCGCTCCGTTGGGCATCTCGATCATCACAGTGATCAAGACGAGCGGAAAGAAAGCCATCAATGAAATAACGCCGCTGATCTGCTGAGTCTCACGGTACGAGGTCCCAAGCGCTCCAAGGCCCGCCATAAGTGTGGCATAGAGGCCAAATCCCAGTGCGAAAAACAACACGACGCCGGCCAGGGTAAGTGCAGAAATCTTCACTATTGTAGCAAATACGAACATTGCGGGTACGGCCGCAAGCGCCATCCAGAGTCCCACCTGTGTCAGTCCGACCGCGGCCAATCCAATAAGCTTTCCCTTCAGCAACTCTTCCGGCGTCACGGAGCTGAGGATCACCTCGATGATCCGGCTCTCCTTTTCATCCGCGATCCCGCGTAAGAGGTAGCTCGCAGAGATAAAGATCGCCGTAACCAGCAAAATGCTGAACAGGTACGGCACCACGAACTTCGCCGCCTCCCGAGCGCCGCTGCGGGTCACGAAATGACCGCTTTTGTCCACGACATAGGTCGTCGCGCCGTTTCCGGTCGGCTCCACGATGCGATTGGCGATCTTCGGGTCGGCGCCGCTTCGAGACAGCATCGCCCGAGAAAGTATCCGTCCAACAGGAATTGTATCCGCTTTGCTGAAGAGGCCTCCGCCCATTTTATAGACCTCGACCGTTCCCTTTTCGAGGTAATCTTCTCCAACGACGATGAGAGCCGCAAGTTTCCCCGCCTTGACTTCTTCCTTACCCGAATCTTCATCGACCACTGGAAATATCTTCACAGAGTCTGCCTTATCGTCAAGATTTCGCAGCTTGATCTGTCCGCTGTGGTCCACAATACCCACGGTCGACCGGCCTCCGCGCATCATCTGAGACACGGCCACCCGCGTCCCCATACCGCCTACCACGCCAAAAAAGAGCATCAACACCGGCATCCCAATGGTGATCATGATGAACTCTTTGCGCTTGACGTTCCACAGATACTCGTGGGAGGCTATGCAAAAGACTTTAGACACTCAGTTTTCCTCTTCTACAGCTCGCAGAAGCCGTTCGGCAGGCGTCTCCGAACCGCCTGCCGGACGGAGCAGTGCTTCCTCGCGCGCACCCGGCGAATCCGCTGCCCGCAGTAGTATCCTGGTATCGTTTTCCTTTTGCCAGCGTTCTCGTAGAATGGGCAAGCATGATTCAGCCAGTGCGCGGAGTTCGCGGGTTTTTCCCTTCTTGGCAACCCGCTGCACAGGCTCCAGCGCGCTCCCGTCGCCGAATTCACCCAAAGCCCTGAGCGCGGCTCTCTGGAGATCATCGTCGCGCCCGGAAAGTAGGCGGAACACCGCATTCACCATCCAGTTATCGAGCCGCCTGTAATCGCGCTTTGTAATGGTTGCGGCAACCGGCAGAAATGAATTCGCGGCTCGCTGGCGGACGCGCATATTCTTGTCTCTGGCGGCCAATGCCAGATCTCCGATGCTCTCGGCGATGCAGACGTGTCCCAGTGCTTCAGCTGCCGCTGCCCGCACCCGATCGTGGCGCCGGCTGTCTATCCAGCTTGACAGCGAAAACGTAAAGGGCGAGAAGACCACACTGAGCACGATGAAGAAGGGAATAGCCCCGATCCCGGTTGCGGGAGATGTCAAGATGCTCAAAGCCCCGCTTAGTATCCCGGTGCGCAGCGCCATGCGGCCGATACGTCCGGCCGCATCCTTCTCGTTTTCGCGTCGGAGCATGCGTATCAGGCAGCTCGCGGCATGGCAGCGCGTTGTCTCGTCGACCTCCATTCTCGAAAGCGCCCAGGCCGCCACAATTCGCTCGCGCCAACGGAACCCTGAGGGAGCTTGTATGGAATAGAGCAGGCTTGGAATTGCATCGTCAGGGGGTCGCGCGCCCTGGATCAACATGTCGGCGGCCATCCGCACTGGATTCTTACGGCGCAACCGGGTTGCTAAGCGGGCGATCTCATCCAGGTCCCCGAGATCTGCCTGCTCGCCAATGGTATCCTCAACCATCGGCGCGGGGACCTGCGTTTGCGCGGGCTCTTCCAGGACGAGCATCTGAAGTTGTTCTTCCGGTGAACTCAAAGCGTGTCCCTTTTGCGCTCGATGCGGTTTTCGTCCATGCGAGATCGTGCGTGCGTGTAGGGGCGAAGCATTCGGACGGCCAGTTTGCGTTTCATTCGATCGTCTCTTTCCCGAATGCTTCGCCCCTACGCATCGGTCGCGGATCCCTTTGAATGCAATCTGTCACTCCCGATCAACCACCCTCAATAGTACCGAAGTATCGCCCGCCACGCTCGACGACGCCGGCCTCAACAACAGCTCTTCCGGCAGCTCGGGCGCGGCAGATGCTTGGAGCAGCACTTGCGGATCTGTTTCGCGACGCTTGCGCTCTTCCAGAATTGGCAAAATCGACGCGGCTGCGCGCTTGAGGGCCGCATTCGCACCCCAACGCTGAACTCGCTGAACGGAAGGAATTGCCGAGCCTCCCCCAACCCTGCCGAGAGCTTCCAATGCCATCAGCACGATTCGGTCGTCCCCATGGCTCAGCAACCGGCACAGGTTCGATATTGTATACGGACCCGAGCGGCCGTAGTATTCCGGTGTCAAAGCTCTCAGAGTGTTTGGAAGGGCTGCGTTCGCTGCCTCCGCGACTGGCCGCCTACCATCAAACACGGCTCCGGCCAGGCCTCCTGCGGCGGTTGGATACGCTAACCTGCCCAGCGCTCTGGCCGAAGCAGCGCGAACGGGACTCTTCGGATGAATCCGCTTCAGCTCGCGCCGCACGTTCTCGAATTCCAGGTCTTGATCTACCATTTTATTACGCAAGTACAGCTTCCGTGGCACGCCGGCAGTGCGCGCCTCGATTCACTGATCCCCAAAGGCCGCCCAATCACCCAATGCCAGCCGCCTCCCGCGTCTCCCGCAGCGCCTTCTCACCCTCCGCCCCGGCAACCTGGATGAAGATATCCTCCAGCGTCGGCACAACCGGTTCGAATCGCAAAATATCCGCGCCGCCCTCCACCAGTTTCCGGAGGATGTCCCGCCGCGCAAGCCCGTTCTCCGGACGGATTCTCGCGGAGCCGGCGTCTACCGGCTCGGCATAGACGCCATCGATAAGCGGCAGGCCGCCATTAAACTCCACGCGCAGTGAGTCATCCGTATATCGAGACTTGATCTCGTCGATCGCACCATACAGCCTGACTTGTCCGCGATGGATCATCAACAAGCGATCGCACAGCTTCTCGGCATGCTCCATGTTGTGGGTGGAAAGCAGGATGGTGTCGCCGGCCTCATGCCGCGACCTAATCAGGTTTTGCAGCTCGCGCGCGCTCACGGGGTCCAGGCCCGAAAATGGCTCGTCCAGGATGAGCAGCTCCGGGCCATGCGCGATGGTCGCCGCAAGCTGTACTCTTTGCGCCATTCCCTTGGATAGCTCCTCGAGCTTTCGCCGCGCATGTCCGGCCATTCCGACAGCCTCCAAGGCCGCCTCCGCCGCCCGCCGCGACTCCTTGCGGCCAAGCCCCTTGAGCTGCGCGAGATACGATACGGTTTCCAGCGCGGACTGAGATGTGTAAAGCCCGCGCTCCTCCGGCATGTAACCGATTCGAGCCATTACGTCGCGCGCACGCTCCTGGCCGAACAGGCGGAGCGAGCCTGAATCGGGCTGCAAGATGTCCGTCAGAACCCGCAGCAGGGTTGTCTTTCCGGCGCCATTCGGACCCACGAGCGCGAACACCTCGCCCCGGCGCACCTCGAAGCTAACCCCATCCAGCGCCCGCACGCCGTCGTACTGCTTGACAACCGATTCGGCTTCGATGACCTTCAATTCGTCAATTGGCAATATGAATTCTGCAACTTTCGCTAATCGATAGATTTCCCGAATCGAGTGAACGAACCACTCACGACTCACCACGGAGGCCGATTGCTACAGAACCGTCGAGAAGCTTGCCAAACCATTGACTAAAGGATTGTAGACGGCCCGAGGCCACGTGCCGAGAAATATCGTTCGCGGCACCTCTTCCGCTTGTACCGTAAGCGGCAAGAACGCCAGTCGGATTGATGTGTACGACAGAAGTGAATAGCGGGGCGTTCTCGCGGCGCCTTTCGCAGGCGGCTTTTAGTCTCGCGGCATCGAATTCGTTTGTCACCAACGCATACTCAAAGTCTTGGCCAACAGATTCTAAGCGGCTATATGCCTCAAAGTCACTTAGGAACTGTTCTTCTCTGTCCGCTCGTATACTCCATTTGCAACTTACCAAAATACGACGGCCCTTGCCGATAATTGCCAGATCCACCTTCTTCGGTTTTTCGCCAGTCCGCTGTGGATAAAAACCGGGGAGGTCGCTCAGCAAACTTCGCGTTCGAACGTCAAAGTCAACACCGATCGACATACGGCGCACGACACTTGCAATGACATCCTCAAAACCCTCCCCAACAAGGTTCTTGCGCTTATTCTCTTGGGTCATATACGCATATATTCTGCGAGTGAGATTCTGAATTACTGTGGCCGGCGGCTCTTGAGCCAGCCAAGGCGCAAGAGCTTCTTTAATGAGAGCGCCTAATTCAGGATCCTCACCGGGTTCAGGAAGTCCAAATCCTTCATATGGTAGTCGTTGTCGTTTGTACTCCTCTGTACGCTCAACGACTTGGGTGGCAAGTTGTTTTACGGCTTCCTTGAAAAGCCAGTCAATTCGCTCACCAAGATCAATTGCATCGGCTCCTAACGCTCTGGATATCCAGCTATGAAATGAAAGCGTGCGCGCATACCATGGCCGACCAGGCTGGCACTTGTCGGACTCATAACAATGCGCAAGTCCCGTCGTTCGGTCAATCCAAAGCAAGAGCCGGTATACATGCAGCCATGCGTCCCCGGGACTGACTACCGGTACTTCAAGGAAGTAACGTTCGAGGAGCAGGGCACGGTTTTCGATTCCGAACGCTCGGACGACACCTTCGAAACGTCCCGGGTCTCCAGCTTCAGACATTTATTGTGAGGTTCTCCAACCTAGAAGATTAAGCTGTCTGTTAATCTCTGCACGCGATCAGCTAGAGCATGTCGGCATTCGCCCGCGGGCTCAATCAGAATGGCGTTGCACCCAATCTCGCGGGCGACCTCACCCGTAGTCCCGCTGCCGGCGAATGGGTCGAGAACTGTGTCTCCGGGTCGCATAGCCGGTATCAACATCTGGCGGACGAGAGCCCGGGGCCACATCGCGACGTGTTTATATGGCGATGCCTCTGGATTTATCCTCCACAAACCTGATTGTTGAGGATCGGAGTCAGAAAGGACTTCGGCTTGCGCCTCCCATACCGATCCTGAGTTTGCACGATCGTTACCATTGCGGCTTGATCGTGAGGGTACATCGATAAGGGTGCGGTCAAAATAATAGCACGGCTTCTTCGAAAACAGGAACAGGAACTCATAGTTTCTCGACGGTCTGTCCTTCGTCGGCTCTGGCATCGCATTGCCTTCGGCCTCTCCGGTCTCCAAGTCCACTATTGACTTTGCCCATATTACCGTGCGACGACAAATCCACTGTGGACCTGCAGGCGCACCGACAAAGCATCGGAATTCTGGGTCGGTCATTGCTAAATGGAACCGAAATGGCACGCCCATTTCCGATTTATGAGGAATACCGGCGACATAGTGCTTAAAGAACTCCGGCTGGCTCCGGAGCGCGGTAGCGTATCCACGACCACCTGCGGCAAAACGACCATTGCTGCCATTGGGCGCGTTGGTTGTACCCTTCTTGCCTTGCTTGTTGTTGTACGTGTCGCCAAGATTAACCCACAAACAACCGTCATCCTTAAGGGTTCGCCATACCTCGTCGAAAACACAGACAAGATGGCGGACATAATCCTTTGGATGCGGTTCGTGTCCAAGCTCGCCTTCCCATCCGTCTGGCCA
>JBGPOG010000168.1:0-8282 GCA_041487935.1 Chthonomonadia bacterium
AGCCCCCGTCATCCCGTAGGGATCTGTTTTTGAATTTGCAAGTTGACATTCGTACACTAAACGGTGAAGTTTCTTAGGAACGAAAACAGCTTCGGCACGAGGCTGCCTTTCGTTGACGGTGTAGAAGTTGCCGTTCTCCAGAACTAGATCGATCGGCTGTTGGTGTATCAAGAGCAGGGCGCCGAACCAAGAGAGTAAGCATGGAAGAAAAGCCAATGGCATCCCCGTTGTGGAAACCGATCCGTTTACGGATGGGATCCGCACGGCAACCCGACCACCCAATTACCCAACAACCCATCAACCCACCTATCTAACCTCCACCTTCGGCGGATCCGAGTACGCACCCCAGACGTCCGCAACGTGGCTCTCGGTTGTAGTTCCTTTATGGAAATACAACCGATACCGAAACGCCTGGGATTGTCCTTCCGCGATCTTGAGAACTCCCGCATCTTTCGGTTGGTTCTTCACAAAGTCATGGATGCCGAATGGGTTCACTGCGAACAGGCCATAATCCCGCACGTGCCAGTAGGCGGGGTGCCGGAAGTTGGCCGGGTTGTCCAGGATGGTTAATCCGACCGTCCCGCCGCCTACCGGTCCGTAGTAGTCCACCCACTCCGCACGAGTTCCCCACGCGGCCGCGTCCTTGATCCCCGCAGACGTCTCGATGTGCCCCTCGCCTTTCATGTTCTTCTCGATCGTTACGCGCATGGAATCGGCAATGCGAATACCCATCGAACCTTCCTTGGTATCCCCGAATTCCAGCGGCTTGATTGCTTTCACGGTAACGTCGAAGTCCATCAGCCGGCCTTCGGACGTGTTGTAGACGCGCACTTCGCGAGTATCCTCTGCGATGTTTTCGCCCTCGCGGGATATCCATTCGGTCTTTGCTCGGAAGTAGCCGCAGACCGGGCCGCTGGTGACTTCCTCGTATTTGACATTCACGGTTTTAGCCGCCTTCGGACCCTCACTCCAGTAATCCTCGCCGTTTACCTCACCGTGCGTGAACCAGAGGCCGCGATGATGCGGGTGATCTTTGGTGACGTCTTCCGGCAGGTTTTCTATCGGAAAACCGCGCGTAATGCGCCGATTGTCCGGCCCGAAGATGGGGTAAAAATACGGCTTGTTTGGTCCCGTGGTGGCATCGTAGCGCGTAAAGAGCTCGTTGTTGATGCGGATCTCGAGGTCGGCGCCTTTGCGGTCGATGATGACTCCAGAAGCCGGCGCCCCGCGCCCGATGCGCTCGTAGGCGAGGCGATACGACCGGGAACCGCCCTTTTTCAGATCGCGAACCAGCCAGGTAACTTCTGCCTTCCCGTCCACCAGTCGCGCTTGAGCGGGAACCGGCGCGCCGTTTTCCATCAAGGCCACCCCGGCAAAGTCCTTCGGAGCGGGAACCGTGATTCGGACGGGCGCCTCGCGATAGTCCCGGTTCGGCGCGCTGACGGTTACGACAAAGTCTTTAGCCATTGCCGGTGCGGCTCCTCCCATGAGAATCGAGAGCGCCGCAGCGGCTCTCGTTAGACTATCCTTCGGCATATCGAACCTCACGATATGAGATGTACGTTCAGTTCCGCAATTTGCAGCGCCATTCCTGCGTCCGAGAAAACTTGGATTGAACCTTTTGCCAAGACGTTCGTCATTGATCTTGACCGCGCTCTCCTCAATTCGGCCATTCGACAGTCCGTTCAATGTTCGTCCCGCGGACCGGAACCCGCGGGCTCTCTTTTGAAGAAGGAAAAGTATGAAGCGAAGATACCTCTGGCTGCCCGGAGTATTGGGCGCCCTCGCAGTTATTGGTGCACCGTTGATGGCCCAAGGTCCGGCATCCGGCAAGCACCATGCCGATGCCGGAATGAAGCGCATCGAAAAAGTGCTCAAGGAACTTAACCTCACGAGCGACCAAAAGTCCAAGGTCAAGGCCATCTTGAAAGATTCCATTGAAAAGCGGAAGGGAATCATGGCAGACGCCAAGCTGACGCCGGAGCAGAAGAAGGCGAATATCAAGGATCTGCGTAAAGAAATACACGGGCAAGTCCTGGCCGTCCTTACTCCTGAACAGCGCGAAAAGCTCAAATCGATGCACAAAAGCAAACATAGAGGGGAGGCTTCCCAATCGGAGCCGGCCGCAAAGCCTCTCCCTGGCGCGGGCAAATGAGTTGACATACTGAAAGGCCAGTGAAACCGACGAGCCACCCGTGATATAATGAGCGCAGTTCGCCCGCTTCGGGCGGCTGCGCTCTTTTGCGCGACGAGCTGTCGGCGCAACTGTTTACGGTTAGGTATTTGCTTGCCAGACGAAATGTGGCGGCGAAGCATTCGGACGATCGGTTGCGTTAATGGAAATATCGCTGTGTATCCGAATGCTTCGCCCCTACCCGTGATCGTGACCAGGTAACTGTCAGCACACGAATCTAAGAAGCTCCGACCAATTACGAACTCAAGCTCGTCCGATCGATGGTTGAATTGAAATCAATTGTGATCCCTGTCGTTGAGGCGTTTGCCGTGATTGCCTGCCTTGCGGCGTCGGCATTCGGGCAACCTTATGCTCTGCGTTCAATTGAGCTGCAAGACTTGAACGGCGCGAAAGTGCGACCGTTCGATCTTCCTAAGACTGGCGCATGGGCGTTTATTTTTATTGCGCACGATTGCCCTATATCTAATGTCTATGTCCCGGAGATGAACCGAATTTGCTCCGAGTATTCGAAGCGGGGCGCCGCTGTATTCGTGGTCTACACAGAAACCGATCTCTCCTTAGAGAACGCCCGGCGGCATGCGAAGGAATATGGCATACTCTGTCGTGGGCTAATGGATTCGTCTCGCAGGCTGGTCAAGCTCGCCGGGGCGACGGTTACGCCGGAAGCTGCGGTATTCGATGCAAGCGGCAGACTCGCCTATCGCGGCAGAATCGACGATCTATACTTGGACTTTGGGAAACCTCGGTTCAAGGCGACACATCACGATCTCCGATCGGCGCTGGACGCCGTTCTTAACCGCAAGCCCGTGCGTGTTGCACGTGCGAAAGCCATAGGCTGCTTCATTCCCGAGAATCACTGAGGAGGCGCGAGTTCAATGTCAAAGAAGCTAAAGCTGTTCGCAACGGTTGCACTAATTGGGATCACGTTCACTACAATCAACTCTCGTCTTGGGGCATTGCGCGCAGATTCCCTCACACCGGTTGCCGGTAAGAGCGGCATTACGTTCACCAAAGACATCGCGCCGATTGTATTCAACAAATGCGCGTCGTGCCACCGGCCGGGAGAGGTTTCGCCTTTCACGCTTCTCAACTACCAGGACGTAAAGAAGCGCGCCAAACAGATCGGCATTGTGGCGGAGCACCGGATCATGCCGCCCTGGAAGGCCGAGCCCGGCTTCGGCGAATTCAAAGACTCTCGCTTCCTAACGAAAGACCAGATTCAGACGATCAACGATTGGGTGGGCGAGGGCGCTCCGGAAGGAAATCCGGCGGATTTGCCACCGGCGCCGAAATTCGCCAGTGGATGGACTCTCGGTCAGCCTGACATGGTGGCGGAGCCATCCGAAGAGTATTCACTGAACGCGGAAGGGCGCGACGTTTATAGAAACTTCGTCATCCCCACCAGTTTGACCGAGAACCGTTGGGTTTCGGCCATCGAGGTGCGTCCGGGAAATCGGAAGATCGTACACCACGTTCTGGTATATCTGGACACATCCGGCGCGGCGCGCAGGCTCGACGCGGCCGATCCGGGGCCGGGATATTCCACTTTCGGGGGTGTCGGCTTCTTACCGTCCGGGAGTTTAGGGGGTTGGGCGCCTGGGAACGTGCAGCGGCCGCTCCCGCTAGGAGTCGGAATGGACTTGCCGAAAGGCGCCGACATCGTGCTTCAGGTCCACTATCACAAGTCCGGAAAGGTCGAGACCGATCGGACCAAGCTTGCTCTCTACTTCTGCAAGGCGCCCGTGGATAAGCGGTTTCGGTGGGTGCCTGTACTAAACCCTGCCTTGAATATCCCGCCTGGCGATGCCAATTATGAAGTACGCGCCGGTATGCCACTGATGAACGATGCCACGCTGGTAAATGTGACGCCGCATATGCACCTGCTTGGCCGGGAGATGTCGGTCGTAGCGTCCAAACCGAATGGGGAACAGGTAAAGCTTGTCCGAATTCCCGATTGGGACTTCAACTGGCAGAATACCTATACGTTCAAGGAGCCGTTGAAACTGCCCAGGGGATCGAATATCAGCCTGGTCGCCAAATACGACAACTCGACCGGGAATCCGCGCAACCCCAACAATCCGCCGAAGTCCGCGCACTGGGGCGAGCAGACGACCGATGAAATGTGTATTGCATTTGTTGGATATACGATCGACGCCGAGCAGCTTACCAAGGGGATATCGATCCAGGGACAGCGCGAGTTTGGGAGGGAAGGCGGTGGCCGCGGCGCCCGGCTATTGAATCTGCTGCGCCGAAACGCCAATTCGGCCGATGGAAACAAGAAGCCATGACCCGAGGCCCAGGAAGGTGCTTGACACTCCTCGTAATGATTGCCGGACTGCTGGCTGCACTTCCGTCAATCGCCGCTCCGGAGCAGACCGGCTTTCTATTCAAGACGGTGACGGTTGTCGGAAAAGATTATCCGTAAACGGTGTACGTGCCTCGCGGTTACGACAGCACGAAACGCTGGCCGCTGATCGTCTTCCTGCACGGATCGGGCGAGTGCGGAACGGATGGCTCAAAGCCGGTCGCCGTGGGAATCGGGACGGCGATCATGCTGAAACCTGACAAATGGCCTTTCATCGTGGTGTTTCCGCAAAAGCCGGTCGAAAACGATCAATGGGAGATGTACGACGACGCGGTCATGGCGATGCTGAAGCATTCGGACGATCAGTTTGCATGCACGGCGCAAGGTTTGTTCCCGAATGCTTCACCCCTGCGCTCAAACGGTTATTTGCTATCCGGGTATTTTCCCCTTCATCTGTGTAACCTGAGAAATCTGTGGAAGAGCCTGAATTCATTCAAACACCTCCGGCTTGAGCGTTGCAATGTAGGGCAAGTTGCGGTAGCGGCCTCTCCAGTCCAGGCCGTAACCTACCACGAACGCGTCCGGAATCTCGAACCCAACGTAATTCACGCGGATATCCACGATCCTCCGGTACGGCCTGTCGAGAAGCGTGCAGATTCCCAACGATGCAGGCTCGCGCACAAGCAGGCTCTTGCGGATATAAGCAAGCGTCAGTCCCGTATCGATGATGTCCTCCACGATCAGCACATTCCGCCCTCGAATGCTGTCCTCCAGGTCTTTGGTAATCCGCACCGTGCCGCGCCCCTGGCCCGAGTAGCTCGAGATTCCCAGGCAGTCGAGTGAAAGTGGCAGGTCGATCGCCCGCGCCAGGTCCGTGAGGTAGAAAAGGCCTCCACGAAGAATAGTGATCAGGTGCAAGTCCTGCCCGGCATAATCACGGGTTATTTGCCTGCCAATAGACTTCACGCGCGCCTTCAAGCGTGTCGGGGATATCAATATCTGGTCGATTTCATCGTGCAATTGCTGCTTTTCCCCCTAGATATGGGTACGCCCGCAAAAAAATACTCAAAAAAAGTGTACTCTACCCCCTTGACATTTCGTTGCCTCTGTCCTATAATGTCTCTACGCTGAACGGGGTTAAACCCGAACAGCCCGAGGCCTGAGCGAAAGTATAACGCTCTGCGCTGGCAGCTTGATGATGCAGTTCCAAGCATCTGTTGCAGGATCCGGCAAACGCGAAGCGCCGCAAGGTGAGTCGAGGGAACCGGAGAGAGCAGCGGAAGCGAAGAACTGCGGAGAGTTACCCGTAAGGGATCGCATCGATCGGCGGAAGGTCGTAATTCGGTCTTGAAGCACTCTAATGGATCGTAAGGTCTGTCGGAAGGCTGAAAGATCTGGGTAACGTTTGGACGCCGTCGGTGAAGCCAGCGAGTCGTTGGAAATCGCTCGGGCTTTTCGATTCTTAGCTCGTTGTTTTTCGCCGCATTCTCAGCCCATTCTCCGTTTCCTCTTGATTCCCACATGTTAGCCTCGCTATAATGGAAGGTGTCGCCGATTGGATTTGGACTGTCGATGTTGGAGTGTGCGGCCGCTTGCAAAATCCAAAATCCAAAATCTACAATCCAAAATTCCTTGTGGGTCCGGAAGCCAAGGAGGCTCTCGCCCCGAATGCTAAGTTACCTGTATTTTGCGATGGCCGGCCTGGTCGGCATCGCGTTCGTTGGCGGAACGTTAATCCTGGCCCGCCTTGCCCGTCCCTCGGCACCAAATCCCGACAAGCTTGAAACCTATGAATGTGGCCCTCTGCCTGTTGGCGACGCCTGGCAGCAATTCAACCTGCACTACTATCTCTTTGCGCTGCTGTTCGTCGTCTTCGATGTCGAGGCCGCATTTCTTTATCCTTGGGCGATGGCCTTCAAGAAGGCCGGACTTTACGCCGTCCTCGAGATGCTGATGTTCGTCGCGATTCTTTTCCTTGGGCTGGCGTATGCCTGGCGAAGACGGGCGATCGAGTGGGAGTGAGGAGAAGGATGAAGGATGAAGGGAAGAAGGATGAAATTCTTGCCAATCGTCTATCGTCCATCGTCCATCGTCAAAGGACTTGATTATGCCTAAACCGCTAACCCAATCAGAAATAGATACCTGGCGCGTTCCCATTTTCGGCGGTGCTGCGATCCTAGCGCCGCTGGATCGCGTTACGCAGTGGGCTCGAAAGTCTTCGATGTGGTCGTTGACCTTCGGCCTTTCGTGCTGCGCGATCGAAATGATGGCAACCGCCGCGCCGAAGTTCGATCTCGACCGTTTCGGGATGATCTTCCGCGCAACGCCCCGGCAGGCGGACGTAATGATCGTCGCCGGCTGGGTCAGCGTCAAGATGGCGCCGTTCATCAAACGGCTTTACGACCAGATGCCGGAGCCTAAGTACGTGATCGCGATGGGAGGCTGCGCCTCGGCAGGAGGTCCGTACCGCGACAGCATCACGATCGTGAAAGGCGTGGACCAGTTCGTGCCTGTCGATGTCTATGTTTACGGCTGCCCGCCCAGACCGGAGAACTTGATCAACGGAATCGTCAAGCTCCAAGAGAAGATCATGCACGAGCGGTCTCTAACACGCCGGGGCCAACCCGCACCCACCCGCGAACCGATCGTAATCCAGGACTAAGTGGACCAAACTTAACCGCAGAGGACGCAGAGGACAGCAGAGGATAATGCAGATGAATACTAATGAGATTACCGGCGCTATTATTGACGCGGCCATGAAGGTTCACACGGTACTTGGTCCTGGTCTCCTCGAAAGCACTTACGAAGCTTGTTTGGCCCACGAACTGAGGAAACGCGGATTTGCGGTGTTCCGGCAGGTTGCTTTGCCGGTGTGCTACGATGGGGAACTGATCGAAGCCGGGTACCGGATCGATCTGATCGTTAACGATATCGTTATCGTGGAAATCAAAGCCGTGGAAACAATGCATCCGATCTTAGAGGCGCAGCTTCTGTCATACCTGAAACTTAGTGACAAACACGTCGGGTTATTGATCAACTTTCACGTGCTTCATCTTCGCGAGGGCATCAAGCGAATCGTAAACAACTTGCCTGAAGGACTATTTGCTCAAACCTAGAGGCTTTCCTCTGCTGTCCTCTGCGTCCTCTGCGGTTAGATTTTAGAGTCTCATGATTCAAGAACTTCGAAATAGGTTTGCGGACCAGGTCTTGTCGGTCGAGGATGTCGACGGCGGGCTTCGTGTCGAGTCTACTCCGAGCGGGTTGAGCGACGTCTGTCGATATCTGCGCGACGAAGGACAGTTCGATTACCCCGCGGACCTCACCGCATACGATACCGGAGAGCAATTCGTACTTTGGCTCAGATTGTATTCGGTCAGCCTGAATGTCTCTGCCATCGTAACAGTTTCACTCATGCGAGAGAAACCGGTAGCGCCAAGCTTGACGTCGATCTGGCCCGGCACGAATTGGCACGAGCGCGAGATCTTCGATCTCTACGGAATCCGGTTCACAGGCCACCCAGACGGGGACGATTCTGAAGTCCTTCGAATCCTCTTGCCGGAAGACTGGGAAGGTCATCCGTTCCGAAAAGATTACGAGCCGGTTTTCAGCGGCGATCCGCTGCACGGGCCGCAAGAGACTAACTAGTGTAGTGTCTCAGCAATGTCATTACAACGACGACAAAGTGGCAAGAGCGTCATTCCGAGCATTTTACCGCGCCTAACGCGGCGTTGAGCGTAAGAAACTGTCACAGCCCCCGTCATCCCGTAGGGATCTGTTTTTGAA